>NZ_JBISWL010000069.1:0-152260 GCF_044462265.1 Kocuria rhizosphaerae | reverse complement strand
TGGGGTTAGCCTCTTTTCGTGGACACCGAGATGGCGGGATTCGTTCCTGCCAGAGAGGATGTCCGCGTGGGACAGAGGAAGAAGTACACCCCGGAGTACCGCATCGAGGCGGCCCGGCTGGTGATCGATACTGGACGCTCGATCGCCGAGGTCGCTCGGGAGCTCGGCATCGGGGAGCAGCTGCTGGGCCGGTGGGTGAAAGCCGAGCGTGAGCGCACCGGGGCCACCGGGGCGCAGGAGCCGTTGACGGTCGATGAGCGGGCCGAGCTGGACCGGTTGCGCCGCGAGGTCTCCGAGCTGAAGCTGGACAACGAGTTCCTGGGAAAAGCAGCAGCCTTCTTCGCGTCGAAGCAACACCGCAAGAACGGTTTGAGCTGATGGACGCGGAGAAGGCCGACTTCGAGATCACCCGCATGGCCCGGCTGCTGGGGGTCTCCCGCTCGGGCTACTACGCCTGGGCGGCCCGGTGCGCGGCGGGGCCGGGCCCGCAGGCCATCCGGCGGGCCCAGGTCGATCAGGCCGTGCGCACCGCCCACGAGCATTCCGACGGGGTGGACGGGGCGCCGCGGATCACCGCCGCCCTGGCCCGGGGCGGGCTGGTGGTGAACCAGAAGACCGTGGCCGCCGCGATGCGCCGGCAAGGGATCGAAGGGATCAGTCCCCGCAAGTGGGCCCCGGTGACCACGATCCCCGGCACGGCCACGCACTCGATCCCGGACCGGGTGGAAGGCGCCTTCGACACTGGGAGCCTGGACGCGGTGTGGATCTCGGACATCACCTATCTGCGCACCGGTGAAGGGTGGCTGTACCTGTGCGTGGTCCGTGACGGGTGCTCACGAAGGGTGCTGGGCTGGGCGATGGACACCGTGCAGTCCACCGACCTGGTCGAACGCGCCGTGCGGATGGCCCACACCCTGCGCGGGGGTGTGCCGGCCGGTGTGGTGTTCCACGCCGACCGGGGCTGTCAGTACACCTCCGCCCAGCTGCACCAGGTGTGCCAGCAGCTGGACGTGCGCCAGTCGATGGGCCGCACCGGGGTGTGCTGGGACAACGCGATGGCCGAGTCGTTCTGGTCCACGCTCAAGACCGAGTTCTACGACCGGCGTACCTGGCCCACGCGGGACCAGGCCCGCCGTGAGGTCGCCCGCTGGATCGAGGTCGTCTACAACCGTCGCCGGCTGCACTCCGCGCTGGGCTACACCACCCCGGTCGAACACGAGCACGCCCTGCGGGCCGCCAGCACGCAGGCCACCGAAACGCGGCTCCAAGCCGCTTAGCACCGTGTCCACGATTTGCGGAGAACCCCATGAACAGGATCATGAGGAGATTGGGGCCGTTCATGGACGGTCGCGGCTCCTGGGTGTGGGCTCTCCACGGGTTCGTTTCACGGTAACCACCCACCCCACAAGTCCGCTCAGGGCCATCACAGCGCCGATCACGATCTCCACGACACTGCCGCTGACCAGTAGGTAAACGATGCCTGCCAACAGCAACACCACCCACGGCACCTAGATCATCTTCATGAGTCGTTGCCCTCCGTCGTCCGGCGCCCAAAGCGGGGCGTCGCGGCAGGCAGCTCTCTACCGCTGCGCTGGTAACCCAGTTCTACTGCCGCGTAGCCGTCGTCTCCAGATGTGCATCAGCTAAGGGGACAAAGACAGGGCGATCCCGACTGTCCATGATGACCAGAATGCCGACCTGGCCCATGCATATACCTGGGGACCGCCCGAGTTTCCGTGACTCCTTGACCTGCCGCGTTGCAGCAGGGGTTCCTCGGCGGGCGTCTGGGCAGGCCCGTGGTCCGGGGTGTCGTCGTTGGCCGCGAGTCGTCGCCATGGCCGCAGGTGTCGCCCGTCACTGCGTATCCGGGCCGGTCCGCGTACAGTGGAGTCCAGTTGTTGAAGTTTCGTTTTTCGCATTTCAAGCAGTTCGCCCGACTCCGGGTGAAGCAGTTTTTCTGAGAAGACGTTTTGGCAGGCATCGCAACGCCCGAGCACCCCGATCGCCGGGGACGCTCCGTTTCTCAGAAAGACAGGTTCCCCATGACTACTGGCACCGTCAAGTGGTTCAACGCCGACAAGGGCTTCGGCTTCATCACCCCCGAGGACGGCTCCAAGGACGTGTTCGCGCACTTCTCCGCGATCAACGCCGGCGGGTTCCGCTCCCTGGAGGAGAACCAGCGCGTGGAGTTCGAGGCCCAGGACGGCCCCAAGGGCCCCCAGGCCGCGAACATCTCCGTCATTGCGTGAGCTCCCACTGATTCCCTGACGGGATCTCCGACGACGGCCTGACCGGCCGTGACGTCACCGCAAGAAGCGCTCCTGGGACCGCCCGGGGGCGCTTCTTGCGTCCCTGCCTCGAATCCTTGCCCGCAGTACCAGTTCTTTCGGGACCACGCACCGCGGTACGTGGTCCTCCCCGGCAGGTGATTACCGGCGATGGGGCCAAGCCACCGCACCGGCGCACCGTGCCTGCCCGGTCTGGCTGATGAGGGTTCCGGTGCCGTCTGCTGCCACCACCGGTCCAGCCACGCCGGTTGACGTGCCTGGAAGAGCGTGGAATGAGCCGACGCGTTGTCGCGACGGGGACTGTTGTTGATTCGCGGCGGCGAGCCCTATGGCCGTGCGGCGCGGATGAGCTCTCGAGCCGCGACGGTGTCCGGGTGGTGTTGTAGGGACTGCTCGTGCTTGTCGACGTGCGCCACCACACGTGCGGCCTGGTCGATCAGGCCCCACTGCGCGAACAGTCGCGCATACGTCGGCCGATGGTTCGGCACCGGTACCCTGGTCGGGTCGCCGCCTACCCAGGCGGCGAGTTCAGCGCGGCCGCGTGTCAGGCTCAGCACGGGTAACACCTCGTCGTGCAGTACCCGGGTCAGCGCGTCGACGGTCGGGGTGACCCAGTGGTAGGCGGGCTGGCCGCAGTGCGCAGGCGCCACGCGGTCGAGGCTGGAGGGGACGTCCCGGCCGAAGCCGGGCACGTGCGTGCCGGACATCACCCAGACGAGTCCGGCGTAGCTGGTGCCGTCACCGGAGGTGCCTACGCCGGGCGCGACGGCGATCGACTGGACGAAGCCGTTGCTGCCTTCACGGTAGAAGTACCGCGGACCAGTCGCAGTGGTCGCGAACCCGGCCTGCTCGAGCAGCGGCCGCACCGCGGTCGCCAGCTTGTCGACCGTGTCGGTCGACAGCACATCGGTGGGTGCCGGATCGCGGGGGGATCGGTTCACCTCGACGACCGCGCGGATCACCGCCGCTTTCACGTCGGCAATCGCCAGCCGCGTACGCAGGTAGACCACCTCCCGATCCTCGGCCAGGATCGCCTCGACGCCCGGCTGGTCGGCCAGCGCCTGGTCCAGGCCGTCGTCGTACGGGTCGCAGTAGCAGCTGATCTCGTCGTCGAACCAGACGACCGTGTCGAAGCCGTCGATGTCGTCGGAGTCGTCCACGTCAATCCACTCCGGCAGCTCCTCGATCCTCGGCACGAGGTCCGGGTGCCGCGCGATCAGCAGCCCGCCGGCGGCAGATTCGGCGATCGCCGCGGCGACCGGGTCGCTCGAGGTGACCGGTCGTCGACCACCCTTCTTGTTCACACGCCAACGCATCGTTCGCCCTCGCATCCGCATCACATTCGGTCTTGGTGAAGTACTTGATGGTTCCGTACGCCGTCGTGATCCGCAGCAGCTCGACCCAGAGCCCGTAGCCGTCGCTGTTCCGCTCGGCGACCACCCATGCTGCCGGCCCTCGTCGCTGTGTGTTCGACATGGTTCCTCTGTGGCCGGGTCTGCCCATTTGGCCGGTCATAGCCACGAGCCGCGGTGATCGGGGCCGGTGGTCAGCTGGAGCGGTGCCAGAGGTTGTCGGCCTGCTTCTCCCAACCGGCATCCTCGAGGGTGTCGGTCGAGGGATCGTCGCTGATGAGGGCGACTTCCTGCCGGGGGGTGCCGCCGGAGAGCACGACGATCTTGTCCTGCTGGATGGTGGAGCAGCCGCCGATCCAGTCGTCGGCGGTGGAGCCGATCTGGATCAGGCAGGCCTCGTGGTCGGCATCGGAGGCCGGTCGTGCCGCGAAATAGGAGTAGTCGTCAATCTCGCCGAGGTAGCGGGCTGAGCCGTCGGCGAACTGCTCGTTGGATTGCACTGCTTCCGGCACTGGTTGTGCGGAGGACTCGGAGTCGAGGACGGCGATGTCGTGGCTGGTGGAGGTGCAGGCCGAGGCGGTCAGTGCGATCCCGATTGCCATTCCTGCTGTGCGAAAGATCGTCATGTTCAGCATGAGATGTCTCCTCCATTCAACCCTGGTCCTTGGGGTTGCCCCGGTGGCCGGGTACATTCACTGCGTGTTCTGGCAGTCCTTCCGCCGTGATCCGGGCCACACTACCGGGGGGTCAGGATGCAATAGGGGTCTCGGGTGCCGAGCCGTCGTCATGCGCGTCGTCCGGTGGGCACCGCCAGGGCATTGCGGCCGGCCGGCGTTGGCTGCCCCGCCGATCGGGCGGGACGCCAACGGCCAGGCCACGGCAGGAAAGTGCGGAGGTGGTGATGAGTGCGACCGGCACCCTGTGTCCGTGGAGGCCGGTGCCGTGTCCGGCGCGGCGGGATCGGCGGCGGTGTTCCGGAGCGCTTTACGGAGATGTGGCAGACCCGCCGACGAGGTCCCACGCATAGGGGACAGGCCGCCCAGGCGTTGCAGTAGCGGTTCCGCTTTCCGTAGCTTGAAGAAGCGTCAGTCTGAACATTGCCGCGGCTCGGTAGCATGCAACGCATGCCCATCAAGTTCGAGAACGTTGGCATCGCCGTCCGTGACCTCGAAGCGGCGATCGCTTTCTTCACCGGCCTCGGGCTGACCGTCCTGGGCCGGGACACGGTCAGCGGAGCGTGGACGGACACCGCCGTTGGCCTCGATGGCAACCATGCCAACATTGCCATGCTCCAGACGCCAGACGGCGACGGTCGCCTCGAGCTATTCGAGTACATCCACCCCGAGGCGATCGAGACGGAGCCCACACGGCCCAACGAGATCGGCATGCACCGCGTCGCCTTCTCGGTCGACGACATCGACGAGTCCCTCGAGATCGCCGCGAGGCACGGCTGCCACCCGCTGCGTGGCGTGGCGACCTACGAGGACGCCTACAAGCTCGCCTATGTCCGCGGCCCCAGCGGCATCATCGTGATGCTCGCCGAGGAACTGAATAGGCGCTGACGATCAGTCGATAGTCGCCTGACCATCGACCAACGCAACGCCAGCGACCACAGCCGCCGGCATCACCGGCGGGAGCAGGCCGCCGAGGAGCGTCGACGGATGCCCGCTACATAACGGCGAAAACCACATTGGACTGCGCTGCCCTCTCGGCAGGTTCCGCAGAAGAACTCGGTGTTCAGTCTGATCCGGTCGATCCGCTCCGCTTTGCCTACCGTTCGGCATCTGGCTATGGCCCTACGATGACCCCGTGCTCAATGACTTCTCCTTGGGGCCGTTGATGGCAGCGGAGAGCGCCTTGCTGACAACGGCCACGCTCGGGAACCTCAACTGGTGCGGGGAGCGGTTCTCAGCGACCGATGTGAGCACGCGGCCGGAGTTCTCCCACTACACGGTCTTTCACCCTCAGCGTGGCGACTTCGGATGGGTGGCGGAAGCGGGCAAGGAAGCCATCGGCGTTGTCTGGGCCCAGTACTTGCCCCCGGATGACCCCGGCTACGGATTCCTCGCCGAGGACACCCCGGAAGTAAGCCTGTGGGTGCGAGATGACTGGCGTGGCCGGGGAGTGGGCAGAGCGCTCCTGCGCCGGGCGCAAGACGATGCGCGAGCTCGACAGGTGCCTCGGCTCAGCCTGTCTGTGGAGGCCGACAACTACGCCAAGAAGCTCTACCTGGCTGAGGGCTTTGTGGATGTCCCCGGACGTGAAGCCGACGGCGTCATGGCCTGGAGCCCATAACAATTACAGGGCCAAGATCTCGCAGACGGCATCCTCTCGGGCGAAGACTTGGCCGATGCGGTAGGGGTTGGCCTACGGGCACCTGCTGCGTCCCTCCGGGCCACTAGGGCGCTTCAGCGGACGGTATGCACTATCCGCGGTGCGACAGGGATTCCGTGTCGTGCATGTGGATCAGCCCCGTGGCGCCGTCGATGGTGACCATCTGGCCCTCGGTCAGCCGGGTGGTGGCGTCGGGCACGCAGATGACGGCCGGGATGCCGTACTCGCGGGCCACGGTCGGGCCGTGGGCGATCGTGGAGCCGGTCTCCGTGATGAGTCCGCCGAGGGTCAGGAACAGTGGGGTCCAGCCCGGGTCGGTGGTCGGGGCGACGAGGATGTCACCGGGCTGCAGCCTCGCCTCGGACGGTTGGTGGACGATTCGTACCGGCCCGGTCGCGACCCCGGTGGCCGCCGGCTGGCCGACCAGCACGTCCGGCCCGTACTCGGCCGCGGTGTCGTCGGGCAGGGCCAGGGGATTCGTGCCGTCGGACAGCAGCAGGCCCGGGACCTGCCGCCGTCGGGCCTCGCGGTGGTGCTCCCGACGCCGGCCGGTCACCACCGCGTGCAGGTCCGCGCCGTGCGAGGCGTCGAGGGCCTCGTCCAGGGTCAGGAACATGATGTCCTCCGACTGCTCCAGCAGGCCGTGCTCGGTGAGTTCGGCCCCCGCGGTGAGCAACTGCCTGCGCACCTCGGCCAGGGGGGTCAGCCAGAGGAACTTGGGCAACTCGCGCAGGCCGGCCAGCTCCCGGCTGCGGCGCAGCATGGAGCCGGCGAGGCGGGCCCGCAGCGGCCGGGTGCGCTTCGCGCGGGCGATGAGGTCTGCCAGAGCGGCCTCGGCCTCGACGGCGGCGCGGGCGAACCGGGCCGGCGGGGCCTGGTCCGGGTCGGTCACCTGCAGGTACCCGGCCAGGGCGGCGAACACGGGGGTGGAGTCATCGGCCCACCGGGGGGAGCCGACGTCGATCTCGGCGCTGCCGCGGATCCCGTACTCCTCCAGGAAGGCGGTCAGGCCGAACTCGGGCAGCTCACCGCGCGAGAAGCGCGCGGCGAGCTCGTCCGGGGCGGTGCTGACCAGCACATCGCGGTGAGGACGGGCGGCCTCGGCCACGGACCAGAGCTTCAGGTCCATCTGGGTGGTGACGTTGTGGGGCATGCCGCGCAGGGTCGCGTTCAACTCGCCGGGCTGCAGGACGCCGCGCAGCAGCCAGCCGGCCACCCCCTGGGCGATGAGCGCCGCCCACAGGGGCGGCAGGGCACGCATCATCGGTCCGGTCATCGTCGCGTCCTGCAGACCGGCGGCGGAACGGATCCGGCCCGCCGTGTCCGCCGGTTCTCTCCGGGGCTGCCGGCGGACCTGCTCGAGTTCGTGGAACGCACGCTCACGGGCGGCAGCGGGCCGTGCCAGGGCCCGCAGCGCGCCGAGCAACGAGGCAGGCACGACGGCCAGGAGCAGCCGTGCTGTCCCACCGGCGGAGAACGCCCGCTGACCGGGACGAGCGGGACGGGGCGCGTAGCGGGGGTCGTCCAGGACGCGCCGCACGCCACGCGCCACGGCCGGACCGTAGACCTGCACCATCTCGGGGAGGTCGGAGTGCAGGCGCGGGCTGCGGATGAAGCCGGTGAGGTCCACGAACAGCCGGCCGCCGATGTCGACGAGGAATCGATCGACCACGGCGTCGTCGACGCCGATGACCTGCAGCCAGCGGCGGGTCGTCTCCCGCAGCACGGACATGCCCATGGGGGTGACCGGGCGCCGCAGGCCCTGCATGTGGCCGACCTCCAGGTAGATCCGGGGGTCGTCCTGCACCGGGTCGGTCCCGGGCGGGAGCGGGAAGAGGGTGGTGATGGCCCGGGACTGCAGCAGCCAGAGCGTGCCCTCCGCGTCGTAGGCGAACTCGATGTCCTGCGGGCTGCCGAGGGAGCGCTGCACCCGCTGCCCGGTCTGCTGGAGCTCGCGGAGCTGGTCGGGGGAGAGGCAGCCGTGATCCTGGTGCCCGGGGAGCGGGCCGTGCCCGGGCAGGACGTAGTGGTCGGTGTCCATGGCGCCGTCCACGACACCGGTGCCCCGCCCCGGGACCGCGTCGATGACGGTCTCTGTGCGGGTGCCGGTCAGGGGGTTGGCCGTGAACATCACTCCGGCGGCCGTCGGGGTGATCATGCGCTGCACGACGACCGCCATCGCCAGGTCCTCGGCCTCCAGCCCCTGCCCGGCCCGGTAGGCGACGGCGCGCGGACCGTCCAGAGAGTCCCAGCACTGCCGGATCGCCTCGAGCAGTGCGTCTTCGCCCTCGACGTCGAGGACGGTGTCCTGCTGGCCGGCGAAGCTGGCCCCCGGCAGGTCCTCGGCAGTAGCGCTGGAGCGGACGGCGACGGGGCCACGGCCCAGGTGTTCGTAGGCCGCCAGGACTGCCCGCTCGGGGACGGCGCCCGAGCGGTAGGCCTGGGTGGTCAGGCAGAATCCGTCCGGCACTCGCTCGCCCGCAGCAATGAGGGCCCCGAGGCCGGCGGCCTTGCCCCCGACGAGCCCGGTCGTCTCCGCGGTGGTGTCGGCGAGGTCGATCAGGTCCATGGGATGTCTCTCTGTTGTCCCAGCGGTGACGGGAGGTGAGGGATGGGCCGTGTCATGGGGCCTCCGACGCCCCGTTCGTAGCCGATGATCCGGTCGGACCGCTGGCAGGTCAACCTCCGCGTGCCCTGAGGCACCAGCGACATTGCGCGGCGGTGCTGGTGGTGGACAAGGCCCGGTCCCTTCGGCGTGGTCGGCCGGGACGGCCCCGGGCTTTCTCGACTCCCTGACCTGCCGCGTTTCACCAGGGGCTCCTTTGCGGGCATCCTCGGTCGGCCTGGCACATGCCGGCTTTTCCGAGGCGCTGTGGGGCAGAGGTGCGGGTCCGCGGAATCCTGACCACGGTAGGGGACGTGGACACCCGCACCCCGATGGGCTCAACGGTCCGCACCGTCATGGCCGCCTCGGCCCGGATGGAACCGGAGACCAGTCGGCAACCCACCACCCGCTCAGTGGCCGAGCGGGGGCCGCTGACAAGGATGTCGGCGGGCAGCGCGCCACGTACATCGACTCCCGGACTCGTCCCTCCGTCCGGCACCGAGGTGACGCCCGTGGGCCGTGAGAGCAGCTTGATCTGCTCCAGCATTCAGGTGCGGTCCTTCCCGTCGGGCGGGTCCGTGGTGTCGATCAGCTGGAGCAGGATGTCCAGGCCTCGGGTGAGTTGGAGGTCTGATGGCGCGCCGTATCCGATGACGAGCCCGTTCTGGGGTGGCCGGTGGGCGTAGTAGGGGGCGAGGGGGGCCACACGGACGCCACGGGTCAGCGCCCTCGCGGCCAGGTCCTCGGCGTGGACCGATGCGGGCAGGCGGACGACGGCGTGGAGACCTCCCTCCAGAGCGGCCAGTCCGAGCTCGGGACGGTTCGCGAGCCGGTCCAGTAACAGGGTGCGGCGGTGGGCGTAGGCCCGGCGTGCTCTGGCGGTGTGCCGGGCCAGTCCGCCGTCGTCGATGTAGTGGGCCAGTGCGGACTGCAGGACACCGCAGACGGGGCTGTCCAGCCGGGCGCGGGTCTCTTTCAGCAGGTCACCTGAGGTGCCCCGGACTACGAGGTAGCCGCAGCGCAGCCAGGGGCTCAGTGTTTTCGAGAAGGAGCCCAGCAGGGCAACCTCTGCCTGCGAGGGCAGGGACGCGGTGGCCGGCAGCGGCATGCGTCGGTGGCGGAACTCGCTGTCGTAGTCGTCCTCGAGAACGAGGACGCGGTGCTCGGCGGCCCAGTCCAGCAGAGCCAGCCGTTCCTGGACCGGCATCCGCCCGCCCAGGGGGTACTGGTGACTGGGGGTGATCAGCACCGCGTCGGGGACGGGGTCCACGGTGGTGAGCTGGACGGCTCGCAACCCGTCCGGGCCCACGGGCAGGGTCTCGATCCGGGCTCCGGCGGCGGTCAGGACCCGCCGGGCGGTGGGATATCCCGGGTCTTCCACCAGCACCCGGGGCGTTGGCGACCGGCTGCGCAGGGCCGTGACGATCAACTGCAGCGCGTCACTGGTGCCGGCGGTGACGATGACGTCCTCGGCATCCACGTTCAGCCCTCGTGCCGTGGCGAGATGAGCGGCGACAGCAGCCCGCATCCGGGAAGTCCCCAGTGCCGGTGGCAGGTCGACGTGGCCGGGCTCGGCCAGGGCTTCTCGCCAGGCGGTGCGCCAGGAGCGGTCGGCGAAGGGGGTGTCCGAGGGGCGACCCGGGGTGAGGTCGATGATCGGGCGGGAAGGCTCGTCGCGGGGGCGGGCTGGATCGGAGCGCGCCGGCGCCCGCACGTCGGCCCGCACGGCTATGCGGGTGCCACCCGCACCGTGGCCTTCGAGGTAGCCCTCACCGGCGAGCTGTTCGTAGGCGCGCACGACCACCCCACGCGAGACGCCGAGATCGGCGGCGAGCCGGCGGGAGGAGGGCAGATGGTGTGGGGCTCGCACGGTGCCCTCCAGGATCGCCTGCCGCAGTTGAGCGGCCAGCTGGACGGCGAAGGGGGCCGGGCTGTCCCGGTCCAGGGTGATGGGCAGCTCAACGACAGCCATTCTTGGTCCTCTTCCTCCCGCCGTTCTTGGCTCTAGGTTAGGACCAATCTGCTTGTCAGCATGGGTCCCGTCCGATCGATGATTCCCCGTGACCGGTGGTGCTGGTGCTGCCCGGGATGAGCGAAAGAGAGAATCCGCATGCTTGAAGGGCTCTGCGCCTTCCCCCTGACCCCGCTGTCCGGGACAGGTCTCGACGAGGCGGCCCTGACCGGTCTCATCTCGCGCCTCGTCGCGGCGGAGGTGGACTCCATCGGGGTGCTGGGCTCGACCGGGATCTACCCGTACCTCGACCGCGCCGAACGACGCACGGTGCTGGACGTGACTGTCGCCGCTGCTGCCGGGACGCCGGTGATCGCCGGGATCGGTGCACTCCGCACCCGTGAGGTGCTCACCCATGCCCAGGACGCGCAGACGGCGGGTGCGGCCGGGATGCTGCTGGCCCCGGTCTCCTATCACCGCCTGACGGAGGACGAGGTCTACGGGCTCTACCGCGATGTCGCCTACGCGGCGTCCGTGCCGGTGATCGTCTACGACAATCCCGGCACCACCGGCTTCACCTTCACCGATGAGCTCTACCGCCGCATCGCTCAGCTGCCGAACATGACCGGGATCAAGATCCCGCCCCCTGCCGCTGAGGTGGGCCACCGGGTCACCGCGCTCCGATCGAATCTCCCCGGCAGCATCTCCGTGGGCATCAGCGGTGATTGGGTGGCCGCCGAGGCACTGCTGGCCGGGGCCGACTGCTGGTACTCCGTGATCGGCGGGGTGTTCCCCGCAACGGCCCAGGCGATCGTGGACGCCGCCTCGGCCGGCCACCGGGAGCACGCCCAGGCGCTGTCCCAGGCCCTGGAGCCGATCTGGGCGCTGTTCCGGCGGTACGGCAGCCTGCGCGTGGTGGCTGCCATCGCCGAAACCATCGGGCGGGTGCACTCGCCCTGCCTGCCCCTGCCGCTGCTCGGGCTGCCCCCACAGGGCCGTGCCGAGCTCGAGGCGGCCCTGCACACCACCGGACTGGCCGGGTGAGGACGTGCACCGCCACAGCCCGCCCACCTCCGGGCCCGTCCCGGCGTCCCGGCTCGAGGCCCCCTCCGCACAGCACCCCCGGACGCAGGGCGCCACCGGCCGGTCCGGCACGGCGGCAACGCCTGCCGCCAGGGGCCTTCCTCGCTACGTCCTCGCGGCGACCCTGGCGCGCACCGCCGACGGGGGCGCGGTGCTGGCCATCGTGCTGCTCGTGACGACCAGCGGGGCACCGGGCTGGCTGGCCGGTCTGCTGGGTGCTGCCATCACCGCCCCGCACCTGCTGGGCCCATTCATCGCCCGCCGTCTGGACACCGCCCAGGACGGGCGCACCGTCATCGCCGGCGCCTGCGTCATCCACGGGGCCACCCTGGCTGCGGCCGTGCTGCTGTACCCGCTCACCTGGCCGATCGTTCCCGGGCTTCTGCTGGTCGCCTCCGGGCTGGTCGGGCCGCTGCTCACCGGGGGCATCAGCAGTCGCCTGCCCGCCATCGCGGGACCGGACCGGCTCGGTCAGCGACGCGCACAAGGCTGGGACGTGGCCACCTACGGCATCGCAGGAACCATCGGCCCCAGCATCGTCGCGGTGGTCTCGGTCCGGGCCGATCCCGTCGCCGCCGCGCTCATGCTCGCCGCTGCCACGTTCGTGGCCGCAGCCTTCGTGCGGCTGCTGCCCTACGCCCCACCGGCCGCCCACCCGAGCGAGGTCCCTTCACCCGGTCGCACACTGAGCATGATGGCGGCCTTCGGCCCACTGCGCCGCACGCTCTACCTGACGATGGTCGTCGCGCTGTCCGTGGCCGCGCTGCCCATCGCGGCGATCGCCTCCACCGACAGACTGCACATCGACCACGCCGCCGCCGGGCTGCTCACCGCCGCCTACGGGCTGGGAGGCCTCGCCGGATCAGCCGGGGTGATGGTGCGCCCCTTCACGGCAGACGCGGACCGACTCATGACCTGGCTCGCGGTGGCCGTGGCCACCGCCCTGATCGGCTCCACCCTGGCCTCCACCTTCGCACTGGCCTTGGCCGCCTACGCGGTGGCCGGCGTCCTCAACTCCTGCTTCTTCGCCGCCACCCTGGCGGCCCGCAGCGAGTACGCCCCCCGCCGAGCCCGCGGCCAGGTGTTCGTGTGGATCGGCGCACTGAAGATCACCGCAGGCTCCGCCGGCACCGCCCTGGCCGGGCTGGTCGTCACCGGCGCCGCACAGCTGCCCCTGGCCCTGGCCGCGACCCTCATCGCCGTCGCCGTAGCAGCCTCGATCATCGACCGTCGCACCGACCGCACCCCAGAAAGACCCTGAGCAAGGAATCCGCCCCCGCACGATCGCGTTCCCGCTGGCCGAGACGCCCCTCATCAACCGTCGCCCCAGGGGTGATCCTGAGCAGAGGACGACGGACATGGTCAGGCACCACTCCGCTTCACATCTGGCCTGGTGCGCGGCCGAACACGGCGCGACAACCGCCCTGTCGACGCAGCGCTGGAGCGAACCCCCGCTCTCTGATCACCTCCGGTCCCCGAGAACTAGGAGCCCTCCCGTGAGTTCCCGCCGTCGTGCATCCACGGGGTGTGGGCGATGGCGGTCAGCAGCCCCTCCGGACTCAGGAGGCGGGCGGTCGTCTGCCCCCAGGGCTCCTCGCCGGCGTCCTTGAGCACCCGGTGCCCCGTGCCGCGCAGCTCCTCCGCCGCCGCGGCGACCGCCTCGGGGGTCTCGACGTCGAACTCGATCCACGCCTGCGGCACCGGCAGGTCCTCCGGCCACCGGCGTGCGCCGAACGTGGACTCCGCGGCCTGCTCGAGGGGCCAGACGGCGAACGCCTTGACCCCGGGGAGCCGCTCGGTGTGGAAGTACCCGGGGTTGAGCTCGTCCAGGGGGATCCCGATGGCCCCGGACCAGAAGTCCACCGATTCGGCGCCGGAGGTGGTGATCGGGCCGAACCCGGACACGAAGGAGATCTTCATGGGTCCATGATCGCCCCGGGACCGGCGGGACACCAGGTGCGGCGTCCCCCGGACGCCCCGTCGCCCGGCGGAGGCTTTGCAATTGACTTAATATTAGAACACGTATTCGAATAGGGGGGTGAGCTTTCCGCACCTGCACGTCGCCACGGCCTTCAGCGCCCACTACGGGGTGAGCCGGCCCGCCGCCCTCGTGGCGGCGGCCGCGGCCGACGGCGCGGACGCGCTCGCCTGCACCGACCGGGACGGGCTCTACGGGGCGGTCAAGCACCTGGGCGCGTGCCGGGAGCACGGCCTCGACCCCGTCCTGGGCGTCGACCTCGCGCTGCTGGACCCCGGGCGGGAGAGGGCCCTCGGCCGCGCGGTGGTGCTCGCCGCCGGCGGCACCGCCGGTGCGGGCTACGCCGCCCTGTGCCGGCTCGTCTCCGCGGCCCACGCCGACGGGGGCCCGACCGGGGTCACCCCGGCCGGGATCGCGGCCCACGCCGTCGGGCCCGGGGGCGGGCAACCGGTGCTGACCGTGCTGCTGGGACCCGCCTCCGACGTCGGGCGGGCGCTCGCGGCCCGCCGCTACCGTGCCGGCCGCTCCGCCCTGGCCCGCTGGCGGGCCCTGCTGCCCGCCGAGGCGCTGGCCGTGGAGGTGGTCTCCCACCTGTCGCCCCCCGGCACCGCGTGCAGCACGTCCCACGCCGCCCGGATGCTGCGGGCCGCCCACGAGGCGGGGCTGACCCCCGTGCTGACCAACGCGGTGCGCTACGCCACCCCCGCCGAGGCCGCGACCGCCGACGTCCTCGACGCGGCCCGCGCCCTCGCGCCGCTCGAGACCCTCGGGACGCCCGGGGCGCCCGGGACGCCCGGGACCGGGCGGGGGGAGGCGGAGCCGCTCCAGCCCAACGGCCAGGGGTGGCTCAAGCCCGCCCGGCAGATGCACGAGCTGGCCACCGAGATCGCCCGCGCCGCCGACCTCGGCGCCGCCGGCGCCGCGGCCCTGCTGGCGGGCACCCGGCGCACGGCCGACCGCTGCCGCCTGGACCCGGCCGCCGACTGCGGCTGGGGGCGGCCCGTGGTCCCCGAGGCCTCCGTGCTGGGCCTGCAGCGGCCCGCACCCGCGGAGCTGCGGGCCCGCTGCGAGGCGGGCCTGGCACGGCGCTACCCCGGCCGCCGCGCCACCCGGCAGGTGCGGGAGCGGCTGGAGCGGGAGCTGGGGGTGATCGAGGGGCTGGGCTTCGCCTCCTACTTCCTCACCGTGGCCGAGGTCTCCGCCATGATCGGGGCGCTGGGCGTCCGCCACGCCGCCCGCGGCTCCGGGGTCTCCTCGCTCGTCAACTACCTGCTCGACGTCTCCCAGGTGGACCCCCTGGAGCACGAGCTGCTCTTCGAGCGGTTCCTCTCTCCCGACCGCTCGACCCTCCCGGACATCGACATCGACGTCGAGTCCGCCCAGCGCCACCGCGTCTACCGGGAAATCTTCGCCCGCTTCGGCCCCGAGCGGGTGAGCCTGATGAGCATGCAGAACGCCTACCGCGCCCGCGGCGCCGTCCGGGACGCGGGGCTCGCGCTCGGCCTCGACCCCGGGACCGTGGACACCGTGGCCAAGCAGCTGTGGCACCTGCCGGCGGCGTCGCTGCGGCAGACCCTGGCCCGTCAGCCGGAGCTGCGGGAGCTCGCCGAGCAGGTGGCCCGGGAGCAGCAGCTGGACCTGCTCGTGGACCTCACCGAGCGCCTGGACCGCCTGCCCCGGCACATCTCCATGCACCCGTGCGGGGTGATCCTGGGGGACCGCACCCTCCTGGACCGCACCGCCGTGCAGGCCAGCGGGATCGGGCTGCCGATGAGCCAGTTCGACAAGCACGACATGGACCCCATGGGCATGCTCAAGCTCGACATCCTCGGGGTGCGCATGCAGTCCGCCCTCGCCCACGCCGTCGACGAGGTGGCCCGGCTGGACCCGGGCCGTCCCCGGCTGGACCTCGAGGCCGTGCCCGTCGACGACGAGGCCACGTTCGAGCTCATCCGCTCGACCCACACCCTGGGCTGCTTCCAGATCGAGTCCCCGGGCCAGCGCGAGCTCATCGGCAAGATGGCGCCCACGAGCTTCGGGGACCTCATCGTGGACATCTCCCTCTTCCGGCCCGGGCCCATGCAGTCGGACATGGTCCGTCCCTACCTGGAGCACCGCCACGGCTGGTCCGCGCCGGTCTCGATCCACCCGGACCTCGACCCGATCCTCGCCGAGACCCACGGCGTGACCGTCTTCCACGAGCAGGTGCTGCGCATCCTGGACGTCTTCACCGGGTGCGGGCCGGCCCGGGCCGACGAGCTGCGCCGCCGGCTCGGCTCCGAGCGGCAGCTCGAGGTGGAGGCGTTCTTCCGCGAGCGCGCCCGCGCGAAGGACTACCCCCTGGACGTGGTGGACCGGGTGTGGGAGATCCTGGCGGCGTTCGGCTCGTTCGGCTTCTGCAAGGCCCACGGGGCGGCGTTCGCGGTGCCCACCTACCAGTCCGCCTGGCTCAAGACCCACCACCCCGAGGCGTTCCTCGCGGGGCTGTGGGAGCACGACCCGGGGATGTACCCCAAGCGCCTGCTCGTGGGGGAGGCCCGGCGGATGGGCGTGCCCGTCCTGCCCCTGGACGTCAACCGCTCCGACGAGCACTACCGGGTGGAACGGCTCGACGACGACCCCTCCCGCCTCGGGGTGCGCCTGGCCCTCACCGGGATCCACGGCGTCTCGCGGGCGGAGGTCCGCCGGATCGTGGCCGGCCGGCCCTACGCCTCGCTCGCGGAGCTGCGGGCCCGGGCCCGCCCCGCCCGGCGCACCCTCGAGCGGCTCGCGGCCGTCGGGGCCTTCGACGGCCTGCTGCGCGGCTCCGGCGGCAGCGCCTCCCGCGCCGACCTCGTGCACGCCCTGCGCGTGCGGGCCGACAGCGACCGGGCCCCGGCCGGGGCCCGGGAGGTCGAGGGGCAGCTGGCGCTGCCGCTGGGCGACCTCGAGCTGCGGGCCCTGGCGCCGGAGCTGCCGGAGCCCACCCTCGAGGAGAAGGTCCGCACCGAGCTGGACCTGCTCGCGGTGGACGTCTCCGCGCACCTGCTGGAGAGCTGGGCGCCCCTGCTGCGCGAGCTCGGCGTCACGCCCGCCGAGCGGCTGCTGGAGCTGCGCAGCCGCAGCGAGGTGCTCGTGGCGGGGGTGCGGGTCTCGACCATGACCCCGCCCGTGCGCGGCGGCCGGCGGGTGGTCTTCGTGAGCCTCGACGACGGCACGGGCACGGTGGACTGTGCCTTCTTCTCCGACGCGCAGGAGCGCTCGGGGCCGTACCTGTTCGGCACGCGGATGCTGCTGGTGCGGGGGCGGACCCGGCGCACCGGGCCCCGCGGGATCAGCCTCAGTGCGGTGCAGGCGTGGGACCTCGCCGACCCGGGGACGCCGGCGGCCGTCCGGTCCGCGGTGGGATGGGGCCGCCGCGACGGGCGGGGCGGCCCGTTCACTCTGCGAGAATCCATTGGTCAGGGCACTGATTAGCAGTATGGTTACCAATGACAGCGGACGAGCTGTTCCCCGCCCCGGCGGGGATCGTCCGCGGCGGGCTCCCCGCCCCCGGGGGGCCCGTTGTCTCGCAGAGAAGGAGAAGGAGTTCTCATGGCTACGTACGACGTCAACGCCCTGCTCTCGTCCACCGCCTACGGGTCCGACGGCGACAAGATCGGCAAGGTCGAGCAGGTCTTCCTGGACGACAACACCGAGGAGGTCACCTTCGTGACCGTCAACACGGGGCTGTTCGGCACCAAGGAGAGCTTCGTCCCGGTCGAGGGCGCCCAGCAGGACGGCGACCGCTTCGTGCTCCCCTACACCAAGGACGTCGTCAAGGACGCGCCGAACGTGGACGCGGACCAGCACCTCTCCCCGGCCGAGGAGGAGGAGATCTACCGCTACTACAAGATGAACTTCTCCGGCGCCGACGCCGGTCGCGACAGCACCGACCGGGACCGCGACCTCACCGACCGCAGCGACACCACCGACTACGTCGGCACCGGGACCACCGGCCGCAACGACCAGGACACGGTGGGCACCGACCGCAACGCCGTGCCCGGCGGCGCCGCGGGCACGGCGGGTGTCGCCGGCGGGACGGCGACCGGCGCGGAGACCGGGCGCGACGTCTCCGGAACCGCCGGCTACACGGACCGTGACCGCGACGCCGGTGACACGGCCGGGATCGCCGACTCCGGGCGCATCACCGACCCGGACCTCACCGACCCGGACCGCGACCGCACCGATCGTGACCGCACCGACCGCGACCTCGCCGACACTCCCGACAACGGCGTCGTCCGCCACGAGGAGCGGCTCGACGTCGGCACGGAGCGGCAGGAGGCCGGCCGCGCCCGCCTGCGCAAGTACGTGGTGACCGACCACGAGACCGTCGACGTCCCCGTCGAGCGCGAGGAGGTCCGCGTCGAGCGCACCCCCATCGACGACACCAGGACCGGTGGCAGCATCGGCGAGGACGACGCCGAGGTGACCCTCCACGAGGAGCGCCCGGTCGTCGACAAGGAGACCGTGGGCGTCGAGAAGGTCGGCCTCGAGAAGGAGACCGTGCGCGACACCGAGCGTGTCGACGCCGACGTCCGCAAGGAGCAGGTCGACGTCGACGGTGACACGGACCGCCGCGACCGCATCTGATCGCCACGGCGACCGCTCGCGACCGCGCCCGGTCGTGACCGGCCGGCCCGGGGCCCCGTCACCGCACGGTGACGGGGCCCCGTCGTCGTCCAACGGTGCGGCTCAGGCCGCGCGCCGGCGGCCGGGCACGGCGGCCCAGTAGACCAGGCCCAGGCCCACCACCGCCGCGGCCGTCGCGTACATGCCCCGGTAGCCCAGGACGGGGACCAGGGCGCCCAGGAGCACCGGCCCCAGCGCGACGCCGACGTCCATGCACAGGAAGTACGTCGAGGTCGCCAGGCCCACCCGGGTCAGCGGGGCGCGGCGGACCGCCGCGGCCTGGGCCGCCGAGAGCACGGCACCGTAGCCCACTCCCAGCACGGCGCCCGAGGCCAGCACGAGCGCCGGCGAGTCGGCGACGGCGAGCATCAGCAGCGCCACCACGAACAGCAGCAGGGCCGGGTGCAGCACCGCGTTGTCCCCGCGCCGGTCCTGCAGCCGGCCCGCGAAGGGGCGGCTCACGAGGACGGTGGCGGCGTAGGCCAGGAAGTACACGCCGGCCGGTCCCACGAGGTCCTCCTCCACCGCGAAGGCGTTGATGAAGGACAGGACGGCGGAGTAGCCGGTGCCCACGAACAGCATGAGCGCGGCCACCGGCAGCGCCCGCCCCTCCACGAACTGCCGCGGGGCGAAGGACCGCAGGCCCCGGCGCTGCTCGGGGGACAGGCTCAGCTCGGGCACCCGGACGAGCGATCCCACGCCGAGCCCGACCACGGCGGTGCCGGTGCAGACCAGGAACAGCACGGGGTAGCCCACCGTGGTGGACAGCGTGAGCCCGGCCAGGGGCCCCAGCGCCGCCGCCAGCGTGACGGAGAGCATGAAGTAGCCGGTGCCCTCCCCCCTGCGCTGCGGCGGGATGAGCGCCTGGACCGCGGCCGGCAGGACGGTGGTGGCCATGCCGAAGCCCACGCCGTTGACCGTGCGCACCACGAGCAGGCCCGCGAACCCCGTCTCCACCAGGTAGGCGGCCGCGCACAGCACCAGCAGCACGAGAGCGGTGCGCAGCACGCGCCGCCGCCCGAGGAGTTCCATGTACTTGCCCGTGAGCAGCCGGGCCAGGACGGCGCCGGCGATGAACGCGCTCGTGGCGACCCCGGCCAGCGCCTCGTCCGCCCCGAAGCGGTCCATGGCGTAGACGGCCATGACGGTCATCAGCAGGTAGAAGTTCAGGGCGATGAGGAACTGCGCCGACCACATGAGCACGAAGCCGGTGGTCCACAGCCGGGACGGCGGCGAGCTCCCGGGGCCGGACCGGTCGGGCGGTCCGGGGTCGTCTGTCGGCATCTGGTGGCCTCACCTCCGCCGGCCATCATCTCACCGACCGTGACCCGATCCGGCCGGCGGGTACCATCGATGCAGTGCGCGCCGCCCGACGGCGCCCTGCCGCGTGCCCCCCGTACGGGTGCGTGCCGTTGCCGACCGAAGGAGAACCCTCCCCATGACCACCGCGCAGCAGCCCGGGTCCGCCCCCCTCACGATCACCGTCGACGGCGAGCGGCGCACGGTGGACACCGGGACCTCGGCGGCGGACCTGTACCGCGAGGACCGGGCGGTGGTCGTGGCCCGCGTCAACGGCGTGCTCAAGGACCTCGCCGTCCGGCTGGCCGACGGCGACGTCGTCGAGCGCGTGCTGATCTCGGAGCCGGAGGGCCTCGAGGTGCTGCGCCACTCCACCGCCCACGTCATGGCCCAGGCCGTGCAGCAGCTGCACGAGGAGGCCAGGCTCGGCATCGGCCCGTACATCACCGACGGCTTCTACTTCGACTTCGACGTCGAGCAGCCCTTCACGCCCGAGGACCTGAAGGCCATCGAGAAGCGGATGCAGCGGATCGTCAACTCCACCCAGTCCTTCCGCCGCCGCGCGGTGAGCGAGGAGGAGGCGCGGGAGGAGATGGCCGGCGAGCCGTACAAGCTCGAGCTCATCGGCCTGTCCCAGGGGCCCGGCTCCGGCGGGGACGTGGACGCGGCCGCCGAGGGCGCCTCCGTGGAGGTCGGGGCCGGGGAGCTGACGATCTACGACAACGTGGACCGCAAGACCGGGGAGACGGTCTGGCGGGACCTGTGCCGCGGCCCGCACCTGCCCGACACCAAGCTCATCGGCAACGGCTACGCCCTCATGCGCTCGGCCGCCGCGTACTGGCGCGGCTCCGAGAAGAACAAGCAGCTGCAGCGCATCTACGGCACGGCGTGGCCCACCAAGGAGGAGCTCGTCGCCTACAAGGACCGCCTCGCGGAGGCCGAGCGCCGCGACCACCGCAGGCTCGGTGCGGAGCTGGACCTGTTCTCCTTCCCGGACGAGCTCGGCTCCGGTCTGCCCCTGTTCCACCCCAAGGGGGGGATCATCAAGCGGGAGATGGAGGACTACGTCCGGGACCGCCACGTCGCCGAGGGCTTCCAGTACGTGGGCAGCCCGCACATCTCCAAGGACGGGCTGTTCCACACCTCCGGGCACCTGCCGTACTACGCGGACACGATGTTCCCGCCGCTGCACGTGGACGAGGAGCGGGACGCGGAGGGCAATGTCACCAAGCCGGGCCAGGACTACCGGCTCAAGGCGATGAACTGCCCCATGCACAACCTCATCTACCGGGCCCGGGGCCGGTCCTACCGGGACCTGCCGCTGCGGCTGTTCGAGTTCGGCCACGTCTACCGCTACGAGAAGTCCGGCGTCGTCCACGGCCTCACCCGCGTCCGCGGCTTCGCCCAGGACGATTCCCACTCCTACGTCACCCGTGAGGACGCACCGGACGAGATCCGGCACCTCCTGGGCTTCATCCTCGGGCTGCTGCGGGACTTCGGGATGCACGACTTCTACCTCGAGCTCTCGACCCGCGACCCGGAGTCGGACAAGTTCATCGGCTCCGACGAGGAGTGGGCGGAGGCCACCCGCGTCCTGGAGGAGGTCTGCTCGGAGACCGGCCTGGACCTCGTGCCGGACCCGGGCGGGGCCGCCTACTACGGGCCGAAGGTCTCCGTCCAGGCGAAGGACGCGATCGGGCGCACCTGGCAGATGTCCACGATCCAGTACGACTTCAACCAGCCCGAGCGCTTCGACCTCGAGTACCAGGCAGCCGACGGGACCCGCCGGCGGCCCGTGATGATCCACTCCGCGAAGTTCGGCTCGATCGAGCGGTTCATGGGCGTGCTCGTGGAGCACTACGCGGGCGCGTTCCCGGCCTGGCTGGCTCCCGTCCAGGTCGTGGCGATCCCCGTGGCCGAGGCGTTCAACGACTACCTGCAGGAGGTCGTGGACTCCCTGCGCGCCCGCGGGGTGCGCGTGGAGCTCGACGCCGGCTCCGACCGGTTCCCCAAGAAGATCCGCACCGCCGCCAAGGAGAAGGTGCCGTTCGTGCTCATCGCGGGCGGGGAGGACGCCGAGGCCGGCGCGGTGTCCTTCCGCTTCCGGGACGGCTCCCAGGACAACGGCGTGCTCGTGGGGGAGGCCGTGGAGCGGATCGTGGCGCACATCGCCCGCCGGACCAACGAGGACCCCTCGGCCGCCCCGGCCGAGGCCACCCGCTCCTCCGCCGAGACGGCGGGGGTCGGGCAGTGACGGGGCCGGTGCCGGACACGGGTCCGCCGGACGGCTGGATCCGCCAGGACCAGTTCGAGATCCCCGGCGTCCCGGACAGCTTCCAGCGGCTGTGGACCCCGCACCGGCTCGCCTACGTGCGCGGGGAGGACCCGTCCGTGCGCGAGGACCCCGGCTGCCCGTTCTGCAACGGGCCGCGGCGCGCCGACGAGGAGTCCCTCATCGTCCACCGCGGCGAGCACTGCTTCGTGATCCTCAACCTCTTCCCGTACAACCCCGGTCACCTCATGGTCTGCCCGTACCGCCACGTCGCGGACCTCACGGAGCTCGACGACGGGGAGACGCGCGAGCTGGCCGAGCTGACCCGGACCGCGGTCACGACGATCCGACGGGTCGCGTCCCCGCACGCCTTCAACGTGGGCATCAACCTGGGGGAGGCCGCCGGCGGTTCCCTGTCGGGGCACCTGCACCAGCACGTGGTGCCCCGGTGGACGGGCGACGCCAACTTCATGCCCGTCCTCGCCGGCACCAAGGCGATCATGCAGACCCTGGGGGACACCCGCCGGGACATCGCCGAGGCCTGGCCCGCCGGCTGAGCGGCGTCACCGGCCCCGGGGCCCGGCGCGCGGCCCCCGGGGCCGGTGCACGAATTCCTCCCGGGGCCGCAGCCCGCGCCGTTCCAGCAGCGCGCTCAGGTGGGGACGCCGTCCGAGGAGGGCCTCGAACGCCTCCATCGGGGCGGTCTCGTTGCCCCGGGAGAGGACCTCCTCGGCGAAGCGGCGGCCGTTCTCCCGGGTGAGCCCCCCGTGGGCCGTGAACCACTGGGCGGTGTCCGCGTCGAGGATCTCCGCCCAGAGGTAGGAGTAGTACCCCGCGGAGTAGCCGCCGGCGAAGATGTGCTTGAAGTACCCGGTCCGGTAGCGGGGGGCGATCCCGTGCACGTCGACCCCCGCCCGGGCGAGCGCGTCCGGCTCCACGGTCCGCGGATCGGGCAGCCGGGCGGGGTCCTCGAGACCGTGCCAGGCCAGGTCCAGGCAGGTCGCGGCGAGGTACTCCACGGTCCGGAAGCCCTGGCCGTGCGCCGTGGCCGCCCGCAGCCCGTCGAGGGTCCGCTCGGGGAGGGGCTCGCCGGTGCGGTGGTGACGGGTGTAGTGCGGGGCCACGTCCGGGTGCAGCACCCACATCTCGTGCACCTGGGAGGGGTACTCCACGAAGTCCCGCGGCACCTTCGTCCCGGAGAACGAGGGCAGGTGGACGTCCGAGAGCAGACCGTGCAGGGCGTGGCCGAACTCGTGGAAGACCGTGACCACCTCGTCCAGGGTCAGCAGCTTCGGCCGGCCCGCCGGGGGCCTCGCGAAGTTCGCGTTGTTGACGACGACGGGCCGCTGCCCCGCGAGCCGGTTCTGGTGCACCAGCGCGTTCATCCACGCGCCGCCCTGCTTGGTGGGGCGCGTGAACCAGTCGCCGAGGAACAGCCCCACCCCGTCCCCGTCGTCGTCGGTGACCTCCCACACGCGTACCTGGGGCAGGTAGCCGCGGAGGTCGTGGCGCTCCGTGAAGACCAGCCCGTAGAGCTCCCGGGCCGTGCGGAAGATCCCGTGCTCGAGCACGGACTCCAGCTCGAAGTGCTCCCGCAGCCCGGCCGCGTCCACGGAGAAGCGCTCCCGGCGCAGCCGTTCCGCCCAGAACGGCCAGTCCCACGCCTCCAGGGCGTGACCGGCCAGCTCCTCGAGCTCCGCCCGCTCCTCGAGCGCGTTGCGCACGGCCGGCCCGGTGACGCTCTCCAGCATCTCGTGCACGGCCTCGGGGGAGGGCGCCGTGGTGCCGGTCATGACCTGGTCGCCGTGGCTGCGGTAGCCGAGCAGCACGGCCTGCTCCGCGCGCAGCTCGGCGATCCGGGCCGCCACGGGCAGCAGGTCGAGCTCGCTCTGCGACCCCTCCCCGCCGTGCGCGCCGGTCCCGCGGTTGACGGCGGCCAGGTGGATCCGCCGGCGCAGCCCGCGGTTGGTGAGCACGGACAGCACCGGCTGGACGGTGGACAGGGTGGGCGTGAGCAGCCAGCGGCCGGGACGGCCGTGCTCGGCGGCCGCGGAGGCGGCGGCCTCGATGTCCTCCGGGGACATGCCGTCGAGCTCCGCGGGGTCGTCGACCACCACGGCGGAGGCGTTGACCTCCCGGATCAGGCCGTTGCCGTACCGGATGCTCAGCGCGGAGAGCTCGTCGTTGATCTCCCGCAGCCGCCGCTGCTCGTCCAGGGACAGCTCCACCCCGGAGGCCCGGAACCACGAGACGTACTCGTCGAGCACCCGCACCTGCCACGGCTGCAGGTCCTTGCGGTCCACCGCCCGGACCCGGGCGTAGAGCTCCTTGTTCAGGGTGAAGTCCGCCCTGTGCTCGGCCAGCCGCGGGGCGAGCTCCTCGTAGATCCGCTGGACGCCGGGCGTGTTGTGCGCGGCGGTGAGGGTGAAGAACACGGACTCGACCCGGTCGAGGTCCAGGCCCCCGCGCTCCAGCGCCTCGACGGTGTTCTCGAACGTGGGCGGGCCCGGATCCGCCAGCACGGCGCGCACGCACGCGAGGTCCACCGCCATCGCCGCCTCGAAGGCCGGCAGGAAGTGCTCCTCGCGGAGGCCCGCGAAGTCGGGCAGCTCGTAGGGGAGCTCGCTGGGGCGCAGGAGGGGGTTGTCCACGGGTCGGCTTCTGTCGGGGTCGGCGGGCGGGTCTGCACGGACACACTACTCCGCCCGGGCACGCGGCGCCGTGCCCGCGGCCACCGCCGCCCCACGTGGGCCGGTGGTGCCCACGGGGCAACGCCACTAGAATCGACGAGCCCTCTGCGCGCCGGAGTCCTCGGCGCGAGGGGGTTCCTCGCGGACCGGCCGACCGGCAGGTCCCGGAGGTCCCGGCTGGGGCAGCAGCCGCGGTTCCGTGCGGGCGTCCGCTCCGCTCGACCTCGATCCGAAAGGTGTCCCGTGCGCGAGGACCTCAGAGCCGCCGGCAGGGGTCTGACCCTGTCCCAACGCCTCCTGCTCCGGGAGCACCTGCGGCGCACCGAGACCCTGCTGGACACCGCCGAGACCGTGCAGGCGGTGGCGCCGGGGTGGTGGCGCGGGCACCGCAGCGTCGTCGTGGTCACCACGTGCCGGCTGCTGCTGGTCCGCCGTGAGCTCCTGCGGTTCTCCTCCGACCGGGCGACGATCGCCCTGGGCACCATCGAGGACCTCGCCGTCCACGCCTCGCCCCCGGACGGGGCCCGCTTCCGGATCTCCGTGGGGCTCGGCCAGGAGGAGTTCTCGGTCACCCACCACGTCGCAGCGGTGGAGCGGGCGCTCTCGGAGCCCGCGGCCTGACGGGGCGCGTCCGCGCACGCCGCAGGACGGGGCGCGTGCGCGCACGCCGCAGGACGGGGCGCGTGCGCGCACGCCATAGGATGGGGCGCATGTCCAGACCCCACGTGCGCCTGCTCGGCCAAGGCATCCGGTACCTCACGACGCTGCGGGGCGGCGGCTCCGCGTTCCCCGGCCTGGTCATGGAGAAGCTCCACCCACGGTTCGTGGCCGAGGAGCTCGCGAAGCTGCCGCACGGCGTCGTGGTCGTCAGCGGCACCAACGGCAAGACCACCACCACCAAGATGGCCGTCCAGCTCCTGCGCGCCCAGGGGTACCGGGTCTTCACCAACCGCACGGGCTCCAACTTCGTGCGCGGTGTGGCGGCCGCCCTGCTCGGGGAGATGAGCCTCACCGGGCGCCTCGACGCCGACATCGCCGTCCTCGAGCTCGACGAGGCGCACGCCGTGCACTTCGTGAAGCAGGTCCGGCCCCGCCACGCCCTGCTCCTCAACGTCATGCGCGACCAGCTCGACCGCTTCGGCGAGATCGACACGACCCGCCGGATGCTCGCCCAGGTGGCGGCCGCCACGACCGGCACCGTGGTGCTCAACCGTGAGGACCCCCGGATCGCCTCGCTCGCCGAGCACGTCCCGGCCGGCACCCGGACCCGCTGGTTCGGGCTGTCCGCACCCCTGCGCCGGATGTTCCCCTCCGACGACGACATGCGCTCGGCCGGCGGCCCGGAGGCGGAGGCCGACCACGAGGACGAGCTGGCCCCGCGCCCGGCCGCGGACGTGGAGCTGACGTCCTTCGAGGCCAACCGCGTGCACCTGGCCGTGGACGGGGAGGCCGTCGAGACCACGGTGGAGCTCTACGGCGTCTACAACATGTACAACGCCGCCGCGGCCCTGGCCCTCGCGCTCGCCGTCGCCGGGCCCGACGCGGACCGGGCCGCGCTCGTCGAGGAGCTCTCCCGGGTGACCCCCGCCTTCGGCCGCGGCGAGACGATCACCGTGGGAGGACGCCCGCTGCAGCTGCTGCTCGTGAAGAACCCGGCCGGGTTCCGGCTCTCCCTGGCCTCGGCCCGGCCCGGCGACTACGCCACGATGATCGCCATCAACGACGAGTACGCCGACGGCCGCGACGTGTCCTGGCTGTGGGACGTCGACTTCCACTCCCTGCGCGAGGCCGGCGTCGACGTCGTCTCGGGGACCCGGGCCTGGGACATGGCCCTGCGCCTCGACTACGACGAGGTGCCGGTGCGCGAGGTGGTCCCGGACCTGGGCGGGGCCCTGCGCCGCTTCGTCGCCGGGGCGGAGGACCGGCCCATGCGGGTCTTCTGCACCTACACGTCCATGCTCGAGCTGCGCCGGGAGCTCTCCCGCGTGGCCGAGGTCGCCGAGATCTGAGCGGAGCCCCCGTGACCGACCGCACCGTCCACCTCGTCCAGCTCTATCCCCGGGACATGAACATCTACGGGGACTGGGGCAACACGCTGACCCTCAAGCGCCGCCTCGAGAAGTACGGCTACGCCGTGCGGCTGACCGACCACAATCCCGGGGACCCGTTCCCGGGCGACGCCGACCTGCTGGTGGGCGGCGGCGGACAGGACTCCGGGCAGTTCCGCGTCCAGGAGGACCTGCAGCGGATCGCCCCCGAGCTGCGGGCGATGGCGGCCGGCGGCGTGCCGATGCTCGCGATCTGCGGGCTCTTCCAGCTCTTCGGCCACGAGTTCCGCACCGGCGCCGGGGAGACCCTGCCCGGGATCGGGATCCTCGACCTGACCACGGTGGGCGGGCCGACCCGGCTGATCGGCAACATCGTCCTGGAGTCCCCCGAGTTCGGCACCGTCGTCGGCTACGAGAACCACTCGGGGATCACCCGTCTGGCGCCGGACCAGGCCCCGTTGGGCAGGGTCGTCAAGGGTGCCGGGAACAACGGCGAGGATGGCACGGAGGGCGCGCGCGTGCACCACGTGGTGGCCTCCTACCTGCACGGGTCGATGCTGCCGAAGAACCCGGCAGTCGCGGACCACCTCATCCGTGCCGCCGTCGAGCGCCGGTTCGGGACCTTCGACGCCGAGCCGCTCGACGACACGCTCGCCGAGCGCGCGCGCGAGGTCTCCCGGGCGCGTCCCCGATGACCACGAGGACCCTGTCCCGGTGACCGCCCGGGTGCGGGCCCGGTGACCTGCGGGACCGGGCCGGGACGCACCCGGTAGAATGGACCAGGACTTTTCCGGCCCGTCCCGCCCGGGGCCGGCACGCGCCGCGCCGGGACGGCCGGCGCTTCCCGAGACTTCCGCGGGGCACGCCCGCGCACCACTTCCGAGGAGGAACGCATGTCAGGCCACTCCAAATGGGCCACCACCAAGCACAAGAAGGCCGCGATCGACGCGAAGCGGGCCAAGGCCTTCGCCAAGTACATCAAGGGCATCGAGGTGGCCGCGCGCATGGGCGGGGCCGACACGGCGGGCAACCCCGCCCTGGACCTCGCGGTCTCCAAGGCCAAGAAGAACTCGGTGCCCAACGACAACATCGACCGCGCGATCAAGCGCGGCGCCGGGCTGACCGGCGAGACGATCGACTACACGGAGATCCTCTACGAGGCCCGCGGCCCGCAGGGCACGGCGCTGTACATCGAGTGCCTCACCGACAACAAGAACCGTGCCGCCTCCGAGGTGCGCGTGGCGGTGACCCGCAACGGCGGCACGATGGCCGACGCCGGGTCCGTGGCGTTCCTCTTCGAGCGCAAGGGCGTCGTGGAGGTCACGAAGACCGACGGGCTCACCGAGGACGACGTCCTCGTGGCGGTGCTCGACGCCGGCGCCGAGGAGGTCGTGGAGGACGAGGAGTTCTTCGAGGTCGTCTCCGAGGCCACCGACCTCCCGGCCGTCCGCACGGCCCTGGAGGAGGCCGGGCTCGAGTACAACAACGACGACCCGCAGTTCCGCCCCACCATGAAGGTGGAGCTCGACGCCGACGGCGCCCGGAAGTTCCTGCGGCTCGCCGAGGCCGTCGAGGAGCTCGACGACGTGCAGAACGTGTACTCGAACGCGGAGATCCCCGCCGAGGTCGTGGCGCAGCTCGAGTCCGAGGACTGACCACGGGCGCCCAGCGGATCCTGGGGGTCGACCCGGGACTGACGCGGTGCGGGTTCGGGCTGATCGACATGTCCGGCAACCGCACCGCGTCCTTCGTGGACGTCGGCGTCGCCGGCACCCGGCCGGCCGACCCGCTGGACGTGCGCGTGCTGCGGGTCTGGGAGGCCACCGAGCGGTGGATCGAGCGCTACCACCCGGACGCCCTGGCCCTGGAGCGGGTCTTCGCGCAGACCAGCGTGAACACCGTCATCGGCACGGCCCACGCCGCGGGCGCGGTCATGGCCTCCGCGGCCCGTCACGGCGTGCCCGTCGCGTGGCACACCCCGTCCGAGGTCAAGGCCGCCGTGACCGGGGAGGGCCGCGCCGACAAGGCCTCGGTGGCCCGCATGGTCGTGCGGATCCTGCGCCTCGAGGAGGTGCCCCGGCCCGCCGACGCCGCCGACGCCCTGGCCATCGCCATCTGCCACGGCTGGCGCGGCGGCGGCACGGGGGTGGACGCCACCGCCCGGACGGAGACCCACCAGGGGGCCCGGCCCGTGGCCTCCCGCCCGGTCACGACCCCCGCCCAGCGGGCCTGGGCGGAGGCCGAGGCCCGTGCCCGGCGGGGCCGGCGCGGGTGACCGGTGCGGACGGGTCGCGGATCCGGTGGGGACGCGTCGGTGCCCACTGCTAGAGTGACTCGCGCACGCTCGTTCGTAGATCCGTTCGAACTCTCCGGTTCGACCGGCACCGGAGCAACGGAAGGAGGGGCGCGGTGATCGCGTCCATCACGGGACAGGTCGAGCACGTCGGCCTCACGACCGCGGTCGTGACGGTGGGCGGCTTCGGCGTCCAGGTCCAGGCGACCCCCGAGACGCTGGCCGGACTGCGGACCGGGGGGCAGGTGCGCCTCGACACCGCCTACGTGGCCCGCAAGGACGAGTCCCCGCTGCTGTTCGGCTTCCGCAGCCCCGAGGAGCGGGAGGTCTTCGAGACCATGCTCGGGGTCAGCGGCGTGGGTCCGCGCACGGCCCTGGCGGTGCTCTCGGTGCTCGGCCCGGCCGCCGTCCACCGGGCCATTGCGGAGGGGGACGCCAAGGCGTTCACCACGGTCCCCGGCATCGGGCCCAAGGGTGCCCGGCGGATCGTGCTCGAGCTCGCCGACAAGCTCATCGTCCCCGAGCGCCCTGCCCGGCCCGCGGACGCCCCGGCGGAGCCCTGGCGGGCGCAGGTCCTCGAGGCCCTCGTGGGCCTGGGCTGGAACGAGAAGGATGCCGCGCGCGGCGTCGAGGACGCCCTGGCCGGACGCGAGGAGCTCGCCGCTTCCGGGGACGTCCCCCTGATCCTGCGCACCGTCCTGGCCTGGCTGGGCGCCGCCAAGGCCGGGTCCCGGACCGCGGCGGAGCGGGGGGTCTGAGCATGGCCCGCGAGGACGGCGCCGCCGTGAACGCCCGGGACCGGCTGGTCTCCGCGGCCGACGAGCCCGACGAGAAGCAGCTCGAGTCCGCCCTGCGGCCGGCCCGGCTGGACGAGTTCGTGGGCCAGCAGCGCGTGCGCCGCCAGCTCTCCCTGGTGCTCGAGGCCTCGCGGCTGCGCGGCCGCTCCGCCGACCACGTGCTCCTGTCCGGCCCTCCCGGCCTCGGCAAGACCACCCTGGCCATGATCATCGCCGAGGAGATGGGCGCCCCGCTGCGGATCTCCTCCGGCCCGGCCATCCAGCACGCCGGGGACCTCGCGGCCATCCTCTCCTCCCTGACGGAGGGCGAGGTGCTGTTCCTGGACGAGATCCACCGCATGTCCCGGCCCGCCGAGGAGATGCTCTACATGGCGATGGAGGACTTCCGGGTGGACATCGTGGTCGGCAAGGGCGCCGGCGCCACGTCGATCCCGCTGGACCTGCCGCCCTTCACCCTCGTCGGCGCGACCACGCGCGCCGGCCTGCTGCCGGGGCCCCTGCGCGACCGCTTCGGCTTCACCGGACACCTCGAGTTCTACTCCGTGGGGGAGCTCGAGCTCGTGCTGCGCCGCTCCGCCGGCCTGATGGACCTCGCGATGACCGCCGAGGCCTTCGCCGAGGTCGCCTCCCGCTCCCGGGGCACGCCGCGGATCGCCAACCGGCTGCTGCGCCGGGTCCGGGACTGGGCCCTCGTGCACGGCGTCGGGCGGATCGACGTCCGCACCTCCTCCGCGGCGCTGGACATGTACGAGGTCGACGCCCGTGGCCTCGACCGCCTCGACCGCTCCGTCCTGGAGGCGCTCGTGCGGAAGTTCGGCGGCGGGCCCGTGGGCCTGTCCACCCTCGCGATCGCCGTGGGGGAGGAGACCGAGACCGTGGAGACCGTGGCCGAGCCCTACCTGGTCCGGGAGGGCCTGCTGGGCCGGACCCCGCGCGGGCGCATCGCGATGGCGGCCGCCTGGGAGCACCTGGGACTGGTCCCGCCCGAGCAGGCCGCGTTCCGGGACCCGGTGCTGCGCCGCGTCCCCGGGGTGGCCCCGGAGGACCCGCTGCTGTTCGAGGACGGGCTCGGGGACGGGCCCGGGGACGGCGACGGACCCGGGGTCTGAGGCTCCCCGGGTGGCGCTCAGGTCCGTCCGGGCCGGATCCCCTACCATGGGACGGAAAACCGCAACCGATCGAACGGAAGTCCGTGAGCCCGCACCTCGTCGTCCAGTCCCTCTCCGCCCAGGCCGCAGAGCCCTCGGGCGGCGGCAGCGCATGGCTGCTGCCCCTCATGCTCGTGGCCATGGTCGCGCTGCTCTGGCTGCCCATGCGGCGGCAGAAGAAGGCCATGGCCCAGGTCAAGCAGAAGCAGGCCACCATGGGCCCGGGCACCGAGGTCATGACCAACTACGGCCTCTACGGCACGATCCGCTCGATCGACCGGGACACCAACAAGGTCGTCCTCGAGATCGCCCCGGGCACCGCCGTGACCGTCCACCTGCAGACCGTGACCACGGTCGTCGACGAGGACACGGCGGCCGAGCCCGCCCCGGCTCCCGGGGCGGCCCCCGGCACGGCCGAGGAGCCCCGGGTCGTCGACACCGACGCCCCCGGCACCGTCGACCCCCTCGACGACGACGCCCGGCGCGACCCCGGGCAGCGCAACGACTGACCCCCCTCGGGACGACGGGCCGACCGCTGGTCGGCCCGTTCCCATGAGCAGGCCCGGCACCCCGGGCCGTTGTGCGTTAGGAAGACCATGGCACTGACACCAGACAAGACCTCCGGCTCCTCCGGCGGCCCACCCGCGCGCGACGCCCGCCCGGGCGCGGCGGCCGGCCCCGGGGTGCGGGAGGCCCTCTCCACCGCGCGGCGGTCCCTCGTGGGCCTGCTCGTGCTGGCCGCTGTGCTGGGCGGGATCCTGGCGTGGGGCGCCGGCACCGACCGCACCGGGTGGGGCCCCAAGCTGGCCCTGGACCTCGAGGGCGGCACCCAGATGATCCTCAGCCCCTCCCTCCAGGGCGAGGACGCGGGCCAGGAGGTGACCCCCGAGCAGCTGGACCAGGCGGTCGAGATCATCCGGCAGCGCGTGGACGGCTCCGGCGTCGCGGAGGCGGAGATCGCCACCCAGTCCGGGGACAACATCGTGGTCTCGATGCCGGGGGTGCCCTCCGCGCAGACCCGTGAACTCATCCAGACCTCGGCGCAGATGCAGTTCCGCCCCGTGCTCACGACCGCCCCGGCCGAGGTCGTGCCGGAGGACCAGCGGGTGCCGGAGGACGAGCTGCCCGAGCCCGCGGCCGAGCCCGCGGACTCCTCGGACCCCAACTGGATCACCCCGGAGCTCTACCGGGAGTTCGAGACGACCGACTGCACCTCGCCCCAGCCCCCCGAGGAGCGGGAGCGCCAGGACGCGGACTCCGCCGTCGTCGCGTGCGAGCCCGAGACCGGGACGAAGTACCTGCTCGGGCCCGTGGAGATCCAGGGCACCGGGATCAAGGACGCCTCCTACGGCACGGCGCAGAACGCCACGGGCGCGTCCCTGAACCAGTTCGCCGTGAACCTGCAGTTCGGGCCCGAGGCCACCGAACGGTTCCGGGTGCTCTCGGAGCGGCTCTACGGCATCGGCGCCGCGTCCCAGGGCGACCCGCGCAGCCAGTTCGCGATCCTCCTGGACGGGCAGGTCGTCTCCGCGCCGCAGATGAACGCCGTGATCGCCGACGGCCAGGCGCAGATCACCGGCAGCTTCACCGAGGAGCAGGCACGCTTCCTCGCGGAGCAGCTCAAGTACGGCGCGCTGCCCATGAGCTTCGAGATCCAGTCCGAGCAGCAGATCTCCGCGACGCTGGGTGCCGACCAGCTGCGGATGGGCATCCTCGCCGGGATCGTCGGCCTGGTGCTCGTGTGCGTCTACTCGCTGTTCCAGTACCGGCTGCTGGGGCTGGTGACCATCAGCTCCCTCGTGGTCGCCGGCGTGCTCACGTGGCTGGCCATCACCCTGCTGGGCTGGTCCGCGAACTACCGGCTCTCCCTGGCCGGCGTCGCGGGCCTGATCGTGGCGATCGGGCAGACCGCCGACTCCTTCATCGTCTACTTCGAACGCATCCGCGACGAGATCCGCAGCGGCCGCTCCATCCCCGCCGCGGTCCACCACGGGTGGCGCCGCGCCCGGCAGACGGTGCTGGCCTCGAAGGCCGTGAACCTGCTGGCGGCCGGCGTGCTGTACTTCGTGGCCGTGGGCAACGTCCGCGGCTTCGCGTTCACCCTGGGCCTGACCGCGATCGCCGACCTGCTGGTCGTCTTCCTGTTCACGCACCCGGTGATGGTCCTGCTCGCGCGCACCGGCTACTTCGGCGGCGGGGGGAGGCACTCCGGGCTCAACCCCGAGTCCCTGGACGCGGTCCCGCTCTACCGCGGCGCCGGGCGGCTGCGGGAGCCGGGTGCGGGGCACGACGGTCTCACCATCGCGGAGCGGCGCCGGCGCGCCGCCCAGGCCGCGCCACCACCCGACGAGGCCCCCGAGGACGCCGCCGTCGGCGCGTCCTCGTCCCGCCGCACCCCCGAGGAGAACGCCTGATGTCCCGGTTCGCTGATTTCGGCAACGCCCTGCACAGCGGGCGGAAGTCCTACCCGTTCGTGGCGCGGGCCAGGCTGTGGCTCCTCGTGGCGGCGGCCCTCGTGGCGGTCTCCCTGCTGGTGCCCGTGGTCAAGGGCGGGTTCAACCTGGGGATCGAGTTCACCGGCGGCTCGGAGTTCACGGTCTCCTCGGTCTCCGACCCCGACATCGCGGTGGGGCGCCAGGCCGTCACCGAGTCCGCCGACGCCGGGGAGGTCACGGTCACCAACATCGCCCCCGGGACGGTGCGGGTGCAGACCGAGCAGCTCGACGACGACGAGACCCTCGCCGTCAAGGACGCCCTCGTCGAGGCCTACGGCGTCACGGAGGACGAGGTGACCTCGACCTTCGTGGGGCCCACGTGGGGCGCCGGCGTGACCCGCCAGGCCCTGCAGGGGCTCGTGGCGTTCGTCGTGCTCGCCACGGCGCTGATGGCCGCGTACTTCCGCACGTGGAAGATGTCGGTCTCGGCGATCGCCGGGATGTGCGCGAGCGTCTCGATCACCGCGGGCATCTACTCGGTCGTGGGCTTCGAGGTCACCCCGTCGGCGGTCATCGGCTTCCTCACGGTGCTCAGCTACTCGCTCTACGACTCCGTGGTCGTCTTCGACAAGGTCCGCGAGAACACCGAGGGCCTCCTCGACGGCACGGCCCCGCCGGAACGCGCCGGCACGCGGTTCTCCGACCAGGTGAACCTCGCGATCAACCAGACGCTGGTGCGCTCGATCAACACCTCCGTGGTCGGCATCCTGCCGGTGGGCTCGATCCTGTTCATCGGGGCGCTGCTGCTCGGCGCGGGCACGCTGAAGGACCTGTCCCTGGCGCTGTTCGTGGGCATCGCCGTGGGCACCGTCGCGACCCTGTTCGTGGCCGGGCCGCTGTACTCGGTGCTGCGCCGCCGGGAGCCGGCGGTCCGGGCGCAGGAGGCCCGCGCGGGTGCTCCCGGCGAACGTGCGCCGGAGGAGGCCGCGGCGCACTAGACTGGTGTGCACCGTAGGGCGGGTCGCGCGGACGCGCCCCGCCGCACAGCAGCACACACGCCAGCTCGACGACCGGGGCGGCGGCCGGNCCGCCCCGCGCGCATCACCGGGAAGGGAGCATCCGTCATGAGCTCGTCCGACGACGGGGCAGCCCCCGCGGGCCAGGGCACCGCGCCGACACCGCCGCGCCGGTCCGACATGGCCGGCACGCACTACGTGGTGCCCGCCTCCCGGCCGCTCCTGGGCCGGGCCGTGTTCCCGGGCCGCAGCGACCGCACCCGGTCGTCCCTGTCCTACCTCTCGGGCCGGCCCATGGACCACTCGCCGATCCTCGAGCCGCTGCTGCACACCGTGCGCACGACCCACCCCGACGAGGACCTGGAGGTGCTCCAGCGCGCGTTCAAGGTGGCGGAGAAGTGCCACGAGGGCCAGAAGCGCAAGAGCGGGGACCCCTACATCACGCACCCCGTGGCCGTGACCACGATCCTGGCGGAGCTGGGCATGACCGGCGCGACGCTCGTGGCGGCGCTGCTGCACGACACCGTGGAGGACACCGACTACACCCTGGAGCAGCTGCGCGCCGAGTTCGGCGACGAGGTCGCCGCGCTCGTCGACGGGGTGACGAAGCTCGACAAGGTCCAGTACGGCGACGCGGCGCAGGCCGAGACGGTGCGCAAGATGATCGTGGCGATGGCCAAGGACATCCGCGTGCTGGTGATCAAGCTGGCCGACCGGCTGCACAACGCCCGCACCTGGCGCTTCGTCTCCCAGTCCTCGTCCTCGAAGAAGGCGCGCGAGACCCTGGAGATCTTCGCGCCGCTGGCCCACCGGCTCGGCATGAACACGATCAAGTGGGAGCTCGAGGACCTGGCCTTCGCGGCGCTGTACCCGAAGGTCTACGACGAGATCGTGCGGATGGTGGGGGAGCGGCAGCCGCAGCGGGAGCGCACCCTCGCGAAGATCCGGGAGCGCATCGCCGAGGACCTGGCCGAGGCGGGGATCGAGGCGACGATCACGGGCCGGCCCAAGCACTACTACTCGATCTACCAGAAGATGATCGTGCGCGGGAAGGACTTCGACGAGATCCACGACCTGCAGGCGGTCCGGGTGCTCGTGAACACGGTGCGGGAGTGCTACGCCGCGCTGGGCGCCCTGCACGCGCGGTGGCGGCCGCTGCCGGGGCGGTTCAAGGACTACATCGCCATGCCGAAGTTCAACATGTACCAGTCCCTGCACACCACCGTGATCGGCCCGGACGGGCGGCCGGTGGAGATCCAGATCCGCACCCACGAGATGCACCGCCGCGCGGAGTACGGCGTGGCCGCGCACTGGAAGTACAAGGACCAGGCCAACCAGGCGAACTCGGCGACGCCGAAGGCGCAGGAGGGGGACCTGGCCTGGCTCAGCGCCCTGGTGTCCTGGCAGGAGGAGACGCAGGACTCCTCCGAGTTCCTCGACTCCCTGCGCTACCAGATCAACACGTCCGAGGTGTACGTGTTCACCCCCAAGGGCGAGGTCATGGCCCTGCCCACGGGGTCGACCCCCGTGGACTTCGCCTACGCCGTGCACACCGAGGTCGGGCACAAGACCATCGGCGCGCGGGTCAACGGCAAGCTCGTGCCGCTGTCCTCCGAGCTCCAGCACGGGGACTGGGTCGAGGTGCTGACCTCCAAGTCCGAGCACGCCGGCCCGTCCCAGGACTGGCTGAAGTTCGTGAAGTCCCCGCGGGCGCGCAACAAGATCCGGCAGTGGTTCTCCAAGGAGCGCCGCGAGGAGGCCATCGAGAAGGGCAAGGACGCGCTCACCCGCGCCCTGCGCAAGCACCACCTGCCGCTGCAGCGGACCCTCACCCAGGAGTCCCTGCTCGCGGTGGCCCAGGACTTCCACCGCACGGACATCAGTTCCCTCTACGAGGCGATCGGCTCCGACGTGGTGAGCGCCCAGGACGTCGTCGAGAAGATCGTGGGCAGTCTCGGCGGGGCGGACGGTGCCGAGGAGGACTTCGCCGAGACGACCATCGCGACCCACCCCGTGCGGCCGCGGGTCTCGGACTCCGGGGTGACCGTCAAGGGCGCCACGGACGTGTACGTCAAGCTCGCCCGCTGCTGCACCCCCGTGCCCCCGGACGCGATCATGGGCTTCGTGACCCGCGGCACCGGCATCTCGGTCCACCGGAAGGACTGCGCCAACATGCTCGCGCTGTCCTCGACCGAGCGGGTCGTGGAGGTCGAGTGGGCCCCCACCCAGTCCAGCGTGTTCCTCGTGGAGATCCAGGTGGAGGCCCTCGACCGGAAGTCCCTGCTCTCGGACGTCACGCGGGTGCTCTCCGAGAACCACGTCAACATCCTCAGCGCCTCGGTGCACACCTCCAAGTCCCGGCTGGCGATCTCCCGCTTCGCCTTCGAGATGGGCGACCCCCGCTACCTGGACCACGTGCTCAACCAGGTCCGGCGCATCGACGGGGTCTACGACGTCTACCGCACCTCGGGCAACCGGGCCATCTCGGAGGCCTCCGGCGCCTGATCCCGGGGGAGCGGGCCGGGTGGACCGGGCCGGGACGCGGCGCAGGGGGTGCCGGCCTCAGGCCGTGCCGTCGGCCCGCCGCCCGCCTCCGGCCACTCCTGTTCCGCCGGCCGCCCGGGCGGCGCGTCGGACGCGCACCAGCGCCGCCTGGCGGCCGGGCATCCGCCCGAAGCTCCCGAGCGCCGCCACGACCAGCTCGGGCGGGCAGTGCAGGTGCGGGGCGTGCATGAGGGTGGTCAGCGCCGCCGTTCCGTCCGGCCCGGGCACGTGCAGGGCCAGGTCCACCGCGGTGCGCAGCGGGGTGGTCACGCGCACCGCCCCGGTGTCGTGCACGTCGTAGCCGCCGAGGGTGACCTGGTGCAGGGCCACACCCTCCGGTACGGGGGACATCGTGGTGCGGCGCAGCTTGTCCAGCAGCAGGGGGAGGGTGGTCGGCCGGCCGGCGCACCCGTAGAACCACGCGGCCGACAACCGTCCGAGGACGCCGCGGCGCAGCAGGTGCGGTGGCAGCTGGGCCTCCAGCGCCGCGGCCTTCAGGCGCCGGGTCACCGGCCGGCCCCGCAACAGGTGCGCCTCCAGGACCACGGGCACGAGCACGCCGTCGGCCACGAGGGCCGAGAGCTCCACGCGGGAGAAGGGCCGGCCCGGAAGGAGCAGGGCGTCGGGGTGCCACGGCGGATCGTCCATGGGCCCAGCCTCACCGACGGGCCCGGCACGGGAAAGGCCCCCGGGGCGCGCTGTGGACAACGCGGCCCAGGGGCGTCCGAGGCCGCTACCGGAGGTCGGCGGAGGACCGGCGCAGGGTCTCCAGCCACTGCCGGCTGGTCGACAGCTCCTCCTCCAGCCGGGCCGCGCGCTTGGCGTCGCCCGTGGACCGGGCCTTCTCCAGAGCAGCCTCCTGGTCCTCGATCTTCGTCTCCAGCTGGGCGAGCATCGAGTTGGAGCGGGCCTTCGTCTCGGGGTTCGTGCGCTGCCACTTCGCGTCCTCGGCCTCGCGCACGGCGTCCTCGACGGCACGCAGCTCGGTCTCGACCCGCCGCATGTGCGCGCGCGGGACCTTCCCGGCCTGCTCCCACCGGTCGAGGATGTCGCCCAGCGCCCGCTTGGCGGCCTTGAGGTCGGTGATCGGGAGCAGGGCCTTCGCCTCGGCGAGGAGCTGCTCCTTGACCACCAGGTTCGCCTCGAACTCCTGGTCGATCCGTGCGTTGTCCGCCTTGCGCGCCTCGAAGAACGTGTCCTGGGCGGCACGGAACCGGGCCCACAGGGCGTCGTCGTCCTTCTTCGACGCGCGCTTGGACTCCTTCCACCGGTCCATGAGGCGGCGGTACTCCGCGGCGGTCGCGGCCCAGTCCGTCGAACCGGAGAGGGCCTCGGCCTCGGCGATCAGCGCCTCCTTGGCCCGCTTGGCCGCCGCGTTGTCCGCGTCCAGCTGGGAGAAGAACGCACGTCGGTGCCGGTCGAAGGTCGTCCGGGCCGTTCGGAAACGCTTCCACAGCGCGTCCTCCGCGGAGCGGCCCAGGCGGACGCCGGACTTCTGGTGCGCCTTCCACTGCTCGAACAGCTCGGCCATCCGCGCGGACGACTGCTTCCACTGGGTGCGCTGCGCGTCCTGACCCGCGATCTGCTCCGCCTCGGCCACGATCGCCTCCCGGGCCGCGAGGTGCTCGGCGCGCTGGGCCTCGTGGGCGGCCCGCTCGGCGCTCTCGAGCTCCCGGATCGCCGGCCGCAGGGCCTCCAGGCGGGACTCCAGCTCCTTGAGGTCACCGAGCATGTTGCGCTGGGCCACCTGCTCGGCGAGGTGCTCGACCGTCGTCAGCATGTCCGCCGCCGGCGCACCCGCGGCCACGCGCTGCTCGAGCAGGGCCACCTGGGCCTCGACGTCGTCGAACTTCCGGGCGAAGTACGCCAGCGCCTCGTCCTCCGAGGCGTCCGGGAACTGGCCGCAGAGCACCTCCTCGCCGTCCACGACGACGTGGACGTGCCCGTCCTCCGTGACGCGCCCGAACTTCCGGGCACGGGCGACGGACTCCGGGGAGGCCAGTGCGGGTGCCGTCGTGGTGGCGGCGGGTGCCGTGGTCGGGGCGGCGGGTGCCGCCGGGGTCGCCGGCGCGGGGCCGGGGCCGGGGCCGGGGACGGGCGGCTTCGGCACCGGACCCGGGGCGGGACGGGGAGTGGGACGGGGAGTGGGCTGGTCGTCGGATTCGAGACGTTCTGTCACCGCTGGAACTCTTTCGCTCTCGCCGGCGGCGGCCCCGGGCGGCCCCCGGCGTCGTCGCCCGGCTTCGGACAATCGTCTGGCCCATACTACCGACGACGCCCTCCCCGGCCCCGGCCCGCCCCTGAGCCCGGGCGCGGCCACTCGGCGCCCGGGAGCGGAGCCCCGGGACGGGTGCCGGTGGCCGGCTCCGGTCGGCGACGGAGGGGCGGGGACCGTTCATCGCGACGTGCTCCGGGCCGTGCCGGGGCCGGTGGTCGGGCCCGCGTCCCGGCTCGTGCTTTGGGCCGTGCGCGCACGGCTCTCTAGGATGTGGGGGGACCCGTCCGGCCCGCGACCGGCCGGAGGCCCCACCACCCACCGCCGTCCCACCCGAGGAGCACGTCCCCATGGCCCGCAAGACCTCCCTGTCCGGTTTCCCCGAATGGCTTCCGGAGGAGCGTCTGGTCGAGCTGCACGTGCTGGACGTCCTGCGCGAGACCTTCGAGCTGCACGGCTTCTCCTCGATCGAGACCCGCGCGGTCGAGACGGTCGGGCAGCTGCTGCGCAAGGGTGAGATCGACAAGGAGGTCTACGTCGTCTCCCGCCTCCAGGAGGACGAGGACGCTCCGGCCGACCGCGGCGACGACCGCCTGGCCCTGCACTTCGACCTCACCGTGCCCTTCGCACGGTACGTGGTGGAGAACGGCGGGCACCTGACGTTCCCGTTCCGCCGCTACCAGATCCAGAAGGTGTGGCGCGGGGAGCGACCCCAGGAGGGCCGTTCCCGCGAGTTCACCCAGGCCGACATCGACGTCGTGGGCGACGGCGCGCTGCCGTTCCGCTACGACGTCGAGCTGGCGCTCGTCATGATCGACGCACTGTCCCGGCTGCCGCTGCCGCCGTTCGTGCTGCGCGTGAACAACCGCAAGCTCGCCGAGGGCTTCTACCGGGGCATCGGCCTGCAGGACTCCGCCGGCGTGCTGCGCAACATCGACAAGCTCGAGAAGATCGGCCGGGAGCGGGTCGCCCAGGCGCTGTGCGACGAGGTGGGCGCCACGCCCGAGCAGGCCGACGCCGCGCTGCAGCTGGCGTCGATCCGCACCGAGGACACGTCCTTCGTGGACAAGGTCCGGGCGCTCGGGGTGAACACGCAGCTGCTCGAGGAGGGGCTGCGTGAGCTCGAGGAGGTCGTCGCGGAGGCCTCCCGCCGCGCCCCCGGCCGCGTCGTGGCCGACCTGTCCATCGCCCGCGGCCTCGACTACTACACCGGCACCGTCTACGAGACCGTGCTCCTCGGCCACGAGCAGCTGGGCTCCGTCTGCTCCGGCGGCCGCTACGAGTCCCTGGCCACGACCGGACGGAAGACCTATCCCGGGGTGGGCCTGTCCGTCGGGGTCACCCGGCTGGTCTCCCGCATGCTCTCCCAGGGGATGGCCGCACCGTCCCGGCAGGTCCCCACGGCCGTGCTCGTCTCGCTGGTGGACGAGGAGTCCTGGTCCCAGGCCCAGGACGTGGCCGAGCAGCTGCGCGCCCGCGGCATCGCGTGCGAGGTCTCGGCCAGCGCCGCGAAGTTCGGCAAGCAGATCAGGTACGCGGAGCGCCGCGGCATCCCGTTCGTGTGGTTCACCGCCCGCGCCGAGGACGGGACCCTCGTGCACGAGGTCAAGGACATCCGCTCCGGCGAGCAGGTCCGCGCCGATCCCGCCGCGTGGGCCCCGCCGGCGGAGGACCTGCGCCCGGTCGTCGCCGCCCGCGCCGAGGCGTAGCGCCCGGCACGGGCCCCCGCACGCGTCGCCACCGCCGAGTCCCCACTCGCCCGGCGCCGAGTCCCCATCGAGGCCGCTTCGGAGCCGCTTCTGAGCCGCTGAGTCCCCATCGAGGCCGCCTCGGATCCGCCGAGTCCCCACTCGCCCGGCGCCGAGTCCCCATGGTTGCCGGATCTGGACCGTCATCTTCCCAATCCGGCTTCGGCTCCCCAGGAGCGCGCTGGGGGAACTGAAGCCGCATTGGGGATCGGGCGCTCCGGCGCTCGGCCGGTTGGGGGATCGGCGCCGGGGTGGGGCCTGTTGCCGGGCGGCGCGTGGAGGGCGGGCGCTGCTGAGCGCGGGTGAGTGGAGGGCGGCGCTGCTGAGCGCGGGTGAGGTGTCAGCGGCGGCGGAGGGCCAGGACCAGCGCCCGGCCGGCGAGTCCCGCCGCGAAGACGCCCAGCATGGTCAGCACCGACACGACCGGCAGGGTGGCGGCGAGCACCAGGCACCCGGTCAGACCCACCACGTTGACCGCCCGGGGGGCCCAGCCGGGCCGCTCGGTCATGGTCAGCGCGGAGAGATTGGCCAGGGCGTAGTAGACCAGCACCCCGAAGCTGGAGAACCCGATCACGGTCCGCACGTCCCCGGCCAGGACCAGGACGACCACCAGACCCGCCACGGCAAGCTCCGCGGCCCACGGCACCCGGTGCCGTTCGGACACAGCGGCCAGCCCGGCCGGCAGGTCCCGGTTGCGGGCCATGGCCAGGGCGGTGCGGGAGATCCCCGCCACGAGGGCCAGCAGGGCCCCGAGCGTGGCCAGGGCCGCGGCAGCGGTCACGACGGCGCCCGCGGCGGCCGCCGGACCGGCCGCCCAGCCGGCGGACTCCACGGCGGACCGGACGGCCGTCAGCAGCGGTGCCGGCGCCGCGGCGAGTCGGTCCGGCCCGAGCAGGCGCAGCAGGCCCAGGCCGAGTGCGCCGTAGAGCACCAGGGTGACCGCCAGCGCCCCGAGCACGGCCCGGGGGATCGTGCGGGCCGGGTCCCGGACCTCCTCGCCCAGCGTGGCCACGCGGGCGTACCCGGCGAACGCGAAGAAGAGGATCCCGGCCGCCGGCAGCACCCCCCACGCCGAGCCGTCCGGGAGCGGGGAGGCCGGTGGCGCCGCCGCGGGGCTCGTGTACAGGAGCGCGGTCACCCCCACCAGCACCGCCAGCACGGGCAGGAGCAGCAGCCTGGTCATCCGCGCGGTGCGGGTCACCCCGCCCAGGTTCACCGCGGTCAGGCCCAGCACGGCGGCCACGGCCAGCAGCCGGGCGACGACGTCGCCGGTCCCGGCGAGCTGCCCGGCGTAGAGGCCGAAGGCCAGCGCCATGGCCGCCGCGGACGCCGTCTTCCCGGTCACGAAGCCCCAGCCGGCCACGAACGCCGGCCAGTGGCCCAGGCGCTGCCCGGCGTACAGGTACGAGCCGCCCGAGGCGGGGTAGCGGGCGGCCAGCTGGGCCGTGGAGGTCGCGTTGCACCAGGCCACGACCGCGGCCACGAGCAGGGCGGCGGGCAGCCACGACCCGGCGTGGCCCGCGGCGGGCGCGAAGGCCACGAAGACCCCGGCGCCGACCATCGAGCCGACGCCGATCACGGTGGCGTCGAGGGTGCCCAGCCGACGGGCGAGGGCCGGGTGGCCGGAGGAGCTGCTCATGGTCGTCCTGTCGGTCGGGAACCGGGCTGTAAACTCGTTCCCGAACGAGAGTAGGGGCACCGGGCGACCCCGGCCGAACGTGCGATCCGTGCGGCCCCGTCCGGACCTCCCGACCAACGAAGGGCTTTTGAGTGCTGCGCACACACAACCTCGGCGAGCTACGCGCCGAGCACATCGGAGAGACCGTCACGCTGGCCGGCTGGGTCGGCCGTCGCCGCGACCACGGAGGGGTGGCCTTCCTGGACCTGCGCGACGCCTCCGGTGTCGCCCAGATCGTGGTGCGCGACGAGGCGGACTTCCACCACCTGCGCAACGAGTACGTCCTCCAGGTCGTCGGCTCCGTGGAGCGTCGTCCCGAGGGCAACGAGAACCCCGCGCTCGGCACCGGCGAGATCGAGGTCGTGGCCGAGACCGTGACCGTGCTCAACAGCGCCGCCCCGCTGCCGTTCCAGATCGACGAGCACGTGGAGGTCGGGGAGGACGCCCGGCTCAGGCACCGCTATCTCGACCTGCGCCGGCCCGCGCCGGCGCGCAACATGAGGCTGCGCTCGGAGGCCAACCGGATCGCCCGCGAGCTGCTCCACCAGGACGGCTTCACGGAGGTCGAGACGCCCACGCTGACCCGTTCGACGCCGGAGGGCGCGCGGGACTTCCTGGTCCCGGCCCGGCTGGCCCCCGGCTCCTGGTACGCCCTGCCGCAGTCCCCGCAGCTGTTCAAGCAGCTGCTGCAGGTCGGCGGCATCGAGAAGTACTACCAGATCGCCCGCTGCTACCGGGACGAGGACTTCCGTGCGGACCGCCAGCCCGAGTTCACGCAGCTCGACATCGAGGCCTCCTTCGTGGAGCAGGACGACGTGATCGCCCTGGGCGAGCGCATCGTGGCCGCCCTGTGGCGGCTCGTCGACGTGGAGATCCCGACCCCCATCCGCCGGATGACCTACGCGGACGCCATGGCGAAGTACGGCACCGACAAGCCGGACCTGCGCTTCGGCCTCGAGCTGACCGAGCTCACGGACTACTTCCGGGACACGACCTTCCGCGTGTTCAGGGCCCCGTACGTGGGCGCCGTGGTCATGCCCGGCGGTGCGTCCCAGCCGCGACGGACGCTGGACGCGTGGCAGGACTGGGCCAAGCAGCGCGGCGCCAAGGGCCTGGCCTACGTGCTCGTGGGCGAGGACGGCACCCTGACCGGTCCGGTGGCGAAGAACATCACCGACGCCGAGCGCGAGGGCCTGGCCGCCGCCGCGGGTGCGCAGCCGGGCGACTGCATCTTCTTCGCCGCCGGGGAGACGAAGTCCTCCCGCGCGCTGCTCGGCGCCGCCCGGGTGGAGATCGGCCACCGCACCGGCCTGATCGACGAGGACGCCTGGGCGTTCGTGTGGGTCGTCGACGCGCCCCTGTTCGAGCCCGCCGCCGAGGCCGTGGAGTCCGGGGACGTCGCCGTGGGCGGTGGCCACTGGACCGCGGTCCACCACGCCTTCACCGCTCCCAAGCCCGAGTTCCTCGACAGCTTCGAGCAGGACCCCGGCGCCGCCCTGGCCTACGCCTACGACATCGTGTGCAACGGGCACGAGATCGGCGGCGGCTCCATCCGCATCCACCAGCAGGACGTGCAGCGACGGGTCTTCGAGGTCATGGGCCTCGGCGCGGAGGAGGCCGAGGACAAGTTCGGCTTCCTGCTGGAGGGCTTCCGGTACGGCGCGCCCCCGCACGGCGGCATCGCCTTCGGCTGGGACCGCGTCGTCGCGCTGCTGGCCGGCGCCGACTCCATCCGCGAGGTCATCGCCTTCCCGAAGACCGGCAACGGCTACGACCCGCTGACCGCCGCGCCAGCCCCGATCACCCCCCAGCAGCGCAAGGAGGCGGGGGTCGACGCCGAGCCCGAGCCCCACGGCGGGCAGGGGCACCGGGCCGACGGCGTGCGCGCCGAGCAGGTCCAGCCCGCCACCGCCCAGTAGCCGTCGGTGCCCCACGGGCCGGGACCGCGCGCCGCCGCGGCCCCGGCCCGTCCTCGGTCCGGGGAAGCCTGCCACGGGACAGGGGCAGGGGAGTCCGCCACGGCGGATCGGTCCGGAGGAGCCGGCCACGGTGGATCGGGCCGGTGAGCGTACCCCAGGAAGCGGTCCCGAGGGCGCCGTTGCAGGTGGGCCGTCGTGGAAGACGGACCGTGACGGCTCGCTCCCGGTCGCAGGTGCGACGGCACCGGTCACGGAGCATCATGGAGCCCGGCGGCCGCCGTCCCGGCGGACCGCAGATCGTCCCCGCTGCACCACCCCCGAGGGGATCCCATGACCCGTGACCCAGCCCCGACCCGCGACCCTGCCATGACCCGCACGGCTTTCCTCAACGCGGGAGCCTGCTTCGCCGAGCTCGTCGCGGCCGTCCCGCCCGGCCGGTGGTCCGCCCCCGGCCTCGGCTCCTGGGACGTCCGTGCGCTGGTGGGCCACGCCTGCCGCGCCCTCACGACCCTCACCCGCTACCTCGACGAGCCCGTTCCGGACGTGGCGTGCACCAACCCCGGGCAGTACTTCGTGCGCTCCGCGGAGGCGACCACCCCGGAGGAGGTCGCGGCCCGCGGCGTCGCGGCCGGGAACGATCTGGGCGAGGACCCGGCCGCGACCGTGCGCTCGGCGCTCGAGCAGGCGCGCGCGGCGCTCGCCCGGTTCCCGATGTCCGAGGACCCGGTGATCCGCACCGCGGCGGGCGGCATGCGGCTCAGCGCCTACCTGCCCACCCGCACGTTCGAGCTGGCCCTGCACGGGCTGGACCTGAGCGCCGCGTGCGGCCTGGACCGGCGGCCGCCGGACCACGTCCTGGCCGACGCCGGGCGCACCGCGATGCAGATCGCCGACGAACGGGGCCTGACCCCCGAGGTGCTCCGCGCGCTCACCGGGCGCGGAGACCTGCCGGAGGGCTTCTCCCTGCTGGGCTGAGCGGCGGACTCAGAGGACCGTGCCGGCCGTCGCGGCGTAGGCGAGACCGATGAGCACCCCGATGAGCGCTCCGGCCGCCGTCTGCGCCGGGGTGTGGTCCCCGCTGCGCACCCGCGAGAGGGCCACGGCGATCGGCACCGGCAGCGCGACGACGACCGCCCCGGGGACCGTGACGACGCCCAGGGCGACGGCCCAGCACGACGCCATGGCCACGTGGGCGGAGACCTTCCACCACAGGGTCACGACCATCAGCACGAGGATGCCGGCCAGCACGAAGGCCGTCGTCCACGGCACGGCGGGAGGAGCACCGAGCCACAGCTCCGCACCGACCACGAGAGCCGTCAGCGCGCCCGTGGCGGCGTAGACGGGCAGCCGCTGCGCGCGGGAGCGCACGAAGTGCCCGTCCACCAGCCCGCGCCGGGCCAGCGCGCGCAGCACGAACATCGGCAGCGACGCCACGAGCACGGCCGTGCCCAGTCCCCAGAGCAGCCCGGGCAGCCCGTCGCCGGCCCAGCCGGCGAGCAGCAGCAGGGAGAGCACGAGCGGGGCCGGGGCGAAGACCTCGGCCACGAGGACGCCGGCGCGTGCCGCCGCGCGATCTTCCGTCATGGGACGAGGCTACCCGCCGCCGGCCGGCGCCTGTGGTGGGATGGAGCCCATGCGCATCGTCCTGCAGCGAGTGATCCGTGCCGCCGTGACCGTGGAGGGCGAGACGGTGGGAGCGATCGACGGGCCCGGCCTCGTCGCCCTCGTGGGGGTGACCCACGACGACGACGACGCGACCGCGGCGCGGCTGGCCGAACGGACCTGGAACCTGCGGGTGCTGGCGGGCGAGCGCTCCTGCTCGGACCTCGGCGCGCCGGTGCTGGCGGTGAGCCAGTTCACGCTCTACGGGGACGCCCGCAGGGGGCGTCGCCCGTCGTGGTCCGCCGCGGCGCCGGGTCCGGTGAGCGAGCCCCTGTTCGAGGCGTACGTGCGGGCCCTGCGCGAGCTCGGCGCCCACGTGGAGACCGGCCGCTTCGGGGCGATGATGCAGGTCGAGCTCGTCAACGACGGCCCGGTCACGCTGGTCCTGGACAGCGCCGAGCTGGAGCGGCCGCGCCGGGCCTGAGCCGGCGCCGGCCGGCCGCGGGCACCGTGACCCGGGACGGAACGGCGCGGCCGGCCACGGGCCGCTCCAGGAGGTCGGGGGCAGCGGCTAGCCTGGGGGCGTGACCGGCTCCCTCTTCGACGACCTCGAGACCACCGACCCCGGCGCGGGCGAGCGGCGCGACGAGGCCCGACCCGGCCGGACCCGGCGGTCCCGCGCCCCGCTCGCGGTGCGGATGCGCCCGCGGACCCTCGACGAGATCGTGGGCCAGCAGCACCTGCTGAAGCCCGGCTCGCCGCTGCGCGTGCTGGCGGGGGAGGAGCACGGGCCGGCCGGGCCGTCGTCGATCGTGCTCTGGGGGCCTCCCGGCACGGGCAAGACCACCCTGGCGCACGTGATCGCCCGCGGGGTGGACCGGAAGTTCGTGGAGCTCTCCGCGATCACGGCCGGCGTCAAGGACGTGCGCCGGGTGATGGACGAGGCGCTGACCGACCGGGACCTGCACGGGCGCACCACCGTGCTGTTCCTCGACGAGATCCACCGCTTCACCAAGGCCCAGCAGGACGCGCTGCTGCCGGGGGTCGAGAACCAGTGGGTGGTGCTCGTGGCCGCGACCACCGAGAACCCGTCCTTCTCCGTCGTCTCGCCCCTGCTCTCCCGCTCGCTGCTGCTGACGCTGCGGCCGCTCGAGCGGGCCGACGTGGCGGCGCTGCTGGACCGTGCCGTCGTCGACCCCCGAGGACTGGGCGGGCAGGTGGAGCTGTCCGCCGAGGCGCGCGAGCACCTGCTGGAGCTCTCCGGCGGGGACGCCCGCAAGGCCCTCACCTCCCTGGAGGCCGCCGCCGCCGTGGCCTACTCCGAGGCGCCGCCGGACCACGCAGGGGCGCCGCCGGACCACACGGAGGAGGCCGTGCCCGGGCAGGAGCCGGCGGACGGGCCCCGGGCCGAGGACGTCCGGCCGAGCGGCACGCCCGTGATCACCCGCGAGCACGCCGAGGAGGCCCTCGACCGGGCGGCCCTGCGCTACGACCGCAACGGCGACCAGCACTACGACGTCGTCAGCGCGTTCATCAAGTCGATCCGCGGCTCCGACGTGGACGCCGCGATGCACTACCTCGCCCGGATGATCGAGGCGGGGGAGGACCCGAAGTTCATCGCCCGGCGGCTGATCATCTCGGCGTCGGAGGACATCGGGACGGCGGACCCGACCGCGCTGACGACGGCCGTCGCCGCCGCCCAGGCCGTCCAGCTCATCGGGATGCCCGAGGGCCGGATCCCGCTGGCCCAGGCCGTCGCGCACCTGGCCACCGCCCCGAAGTCCAACGCCGCCTACACCGCGATCAACGAGGCGGTCGCGGACGTCCGCGCCGGCCGGGCCGGACCCGTGCCGCCGCACCTGCGCGACGCGCACTACCCGGGCGCCGGCCAGCTCGGCCACGGCCGCGGCTACGTGTACGCCCACGACGAGCCCAACGGGGTCGCCGCCCAGCAGTACCCGCCCGACGAGCTCGTGGGCACCGACTACTACCGTCCCACCGACCACGGGCACGAGCGCGCGGTCGCGCACCGGCTCGGGATCCTGCGCGGCATCGTCCGGGACGGCGGGGGCCCGGCTCAGCGGCCGTCCAGCTGACGCACCACGGCGGCGGCCGTGCGCTCGTCGATGAGCAGGTCCGTGACCACGCCCGCCCGCAGCGCGCCGAGCAGGCCCGGCACCTTGTGCTCCCCGGCCACCACGCACAGCCGGCGCGGGATCCGCCGCAGCTCCATCGGGGTGGGCCCGCTGGCCCGCCGGTTGAGGTCGATGTCCGCGTACGTCCCGTCCTCCCGCAGGAACACCGTGCAGACGTCCCCGACGACGTGGTGGGCCGCGAGCTCACGGAAGGCGTCCTCGGCCAGGTACCCGCCGCTGTAGACCTGCGAGATCATCGGACCGCGGAACGCGCCGACGCTGAACACCGCGAGGTCCGCCGCGTTGCGCACCGCCAGGACCCTGCGGACCGACGACTCCTGCCACATGAGCGTTCGCGTCTCCTCCCGGTCGAAGAACGCGGGGGTGGGGAAGGGCAGCAGCGACGCGCCGAACGCCGTCGACATGCGCCCCAGCAGCGCGGCCGACTGCGCCGCCCCCGGGGACCGCGCGCTCACCGCGCCGTTCATCTGCACGACCACGGCGTCGCGCGTGGGCCGGGGGACCAGATGCTCGGCGACCGCCGACGTCGTGGTGCCCCACGCGACCGCCAGGGTCATGCCGTCCCCGAACCAGTCCCCGAGCAGCGCCGCGGCCGCCCGGGCCACGGACTCCAGCCGCTGGGGCTCCGTGGCGGTGCGCGGCGTCCCGGCCACGTGCACCGTGATCCCGAAGGTCTCCCGGAGCCGCCGGGAGAGCTCGTGCCCGGCCGCGGGCGGCGGGGCCAGGCTGATGCGCACGATGCCCCGGTCCCGGGCGGCCTGGAGCATCCGGGAGACCGTGGGCCGGGAGACGCCGAAGCGGTCGGCCACGGCCTCCATCGTCATGCCCTGCACCCAGTACAGCTCCGCGGCGTGGTGGAGCTCGGCATCACCGTGCACGACATCCTCCGTTTGCTGCACGTTCGTTCATTTGGATTGAGCATAGGTGCAATCGACGGAACAGTGTGAGGCAGAGCACGAAAAGGTCTCCGCACCCACCGACCGAAAGGACGCCGACCATGGCCGTTCCCACCCTGTCCCCCGCCGAGCGACGCCGCGCACTCACCGAGCTCTCGGAGGGCCCCGAGCTGGACGTCCTCGTGGTCGGCGGTGGCATCACCGGGGCCGGCATCGCCCTCGACGCCGCCACCCGGGGCCTGCGCACCGGCATCGTCGAGGCCCAGGACTGGGCCGGTGGCACCTCCCAGTGGTCCTCGAAGCTCGTGCACGGCGGCCTGCGCTACCTCCAGCAGCTGGACTTCAAACTCGTCTCCGAGGCCCTGCGCGAGCGCGAGCTGCTCCTGGACTTCCTGGCCCCGCACCTGGTCAAGCCCGTCCCCTTCCTCTACCCGCTGACCCACCGCTTCTGGGAGCGGCCCTACGTGACCGCCGGCATCGGCCTCTACGACGCCCTCGCCCACATCGGCGCGAAGGTCGCCACCCTGCCCTTCCAGCGCCACTACAGCTTCGCGGGCGTCCAGCGCGTCTTCCCGGACATCAGGCCGGGGTCCATGGTCGGGGCCGTCCAGTACTGGGACGGCAGGGTCGACGACGCCCGCCTCGTGCTGACCGTCGTGCGCACCGCGGTGCGCTACGGCGCGCTCGCGGCCAACCGCGCCCGGGCCGTGGACTTCCCCAAGGACGGCAGCGGCCGGGTGGTCGGCGCCACCGTGCGCGACCTCGAGACGGGCGCCGAGCTCACGGTGCGCGCGAAGAAGGTCATCGCGGCCACCGGCGTGTGGACCGAGCAGACCCAGGACCGGGCCGGCGCGGAGGGCGGGCTGAAGGTGCTCGCCTCCAAGGGCATCCACATCATCGTGCCGCGCGAACGGATCCGCGGCGAGCGCGGCCTGATCCTGCAGACGGAGAAGTCCGTGCTGTTCATCATCCCGTGGGAGCGCTACTGGATCATCGGCACCACCGACACCCCGTACCACCAGGAGCTCCGCCACCCCGTGGCCACCGCCGAGGACATCGACTACGTCATCGACCACGCCAACGTGGTCCTGGACCGACCCCTCACCCGCGACGACGTGATCGGGACCTACGCCGGGCTCCGGCCGCTGCTGCAGCCGGGGACCAAGGCCGGCGGGGACGAGCAGTCGACGAAGATCTCGCGCGAGCACACCGTCACGGAGGTCGTCCCCGGCCTGATCTCGATCGCCGGCGGCAAGCTCACGACCTACCGGGTCATGGCCCAGGACGCCGTGGACCTCGCCCTGGGCGAGGAGCGTGCCCGTGAGCTGCCCTCCGTGACCGACCGCACGCCGCTGCTGGGCGCCGACGGGTACCTGGCGCTGACCCGCCGGGCGGCCGGGCTGGGCGCCCGGCACGGCTGGAGCGAGGAGCAGGTCCAGCACCTGCTGAGCCGCTACGGCTCGGCGCTCGAGGAGATCGTCGACCTCGTCGCAGACCGCCCGGACCTCAACCGGCCGCTCGCCGGTGCGCCCGCGTACCTGCGGGCCGAGATCGTCCACGCCTGCACCCACGAGGGGGCGCTGCACCTCGAGGACGTCTTCGCCACCCGCACGCGGCTGACCTGGGAGCAGGCGCGCCACGGCCTCGACGCCGTCGAGGAGATCGCCGACCTCGCCGCGGAGGCCCTCGGCTGGGACGGGCGGCGGCGTGCCGCCGAGGTCGAGGCGTACCAGGCACGGTGCCGGGCCGAGGACGCCGCGGCCGGCACCGCCGACGACGCCGCGGCCGCCGCCGCCCGCGCCGCGGCCCCGGACGTCCTGGAGATCGTGCGCGGCGGCTGAGCCCCCGGCCGCGGCACCCCGGCGCCCCGGCTCACCACACCCCCGGCCCACCACACCCCCGGCCCAGCACATCCCCCGGGCCGTCCGCGGACGGACGTTCCGTCCGCGTGACCACCCCTGCGCTCCGTGCTGCCCGCAGGCGGTCCGCCATGCCCACCCGACCCGAGGAGCAACCGTGTCCACCACGACCCACCTGCTGATGCAGACGCTCGAATCCGAACCCGTCTCCCTGACCACCGTCTTCTTCTCCGAGGTCGCCGGAACCGCCATGCTGCTCCTGCTCGGCTGCGGCGTGGTCGCCAACGCCGTGCTCCCCAGGACGAAGGGACTCGGCGGCGGCTTCCTGATGATCAACTTCGGCTGGGGCCTGGCGGTCTTCGCCGGCGTGTACGTCGGCTGGCGGTCCGGGGCCCACATCAATCCCGCGGTCACCGTGGGCCTGTGGGCCAGCGGCGCCGAGGAGTACGCCCCCGGGATCGCAGTCGCCGCCCTCAGTACTCTCGTGTACTTCGCGGGCCAGGTCCTCGGCGCCTTCCTGGGCGCGGTGCTCGCCTTCCTGGCCTACAAGAAGCACTTCGAGGAGGAGGCCGACGGCGAGGTCAAGCTCGCCGTGTTCTCCACGGGGCCGGCCGTCCGGTCCTACGGCTGGAACGTCGTGACCGAGGTCATCGGCACCTTCGTCCTCGTGGCGGTGATCCTGCTCTTCGGGAACACCCCCTCGCAGCTGGGTCCGCTGGCCGTGGCCCTGCTGGTCGTCGGCATCGGCGCGAGCCTGGGCGGGCCCACGGGCTACGCGATCAACCCCGCCCGTGACCTCGGCCCTCGGATCGCCCACGCCCTGCTGCCCATCCGCGGCAAGGGGAGCAGCGACTGGTCCTACGCCTGGGTCCCGATCGTCGGCCCCCTCCTCGGCGCCGCCCTCGCCGGCGGTTTCTACCAGGTCTTCACGACCCCCGCGGCGTGACGCCGGATCCGCACCACCCCCGCGGCCCGGCGCCGTGATCCGCACCACACCCGATACGATGCGACACCACCACGAAGTGAGGAATCCCCGATGAGCACCGAACCGAAGTACGTCATGGCGATCGACCAGGGCACCACCAGCACCCGCGCGATCATCTTCGACAAGCAGGGCACCATCGTCGGCACCGGACAGCTGGAGCACGAGCAGATCTTCCCCCGTGCCGGCTGGGTCGAGCACGACCCGATGGAGATCTGGCTCAACGTCCGCAAGGTCGTCGCCGAGGCCGAGGCGAGCTCCGAGGTCAGTGCCCGGGACATCGCCGCCGTCGGCATCACCAACCAGCGCGAGACGACCGTGGTGTGGGACCGCACCACGGGGCAGCCGGTGCACAACGCCATCGTCTGGCAGGACACCCGCACCCAGGCGCTCGCCGACGAGCTCGCCGGAGACATCGGACCGGAGCGCTACAAGGACCGCGTGGGCCTTCCGCTGGCCAGCTACTTCTCCGGGCCCAAGGTCACCTGGATCCTCGACAACGTCGAGGGCGCCCGCGAGGCCGCCGAGCGCGGCGACCTCCTGATGGGCAACACCGACTCGTGGCTGGTCTGGAACATGACCGGCGGCGTGGACGGCGGGGTGCACGTCACCGACGTGACCAACGCCTCGCGCACGATGCTCATGAACCTCGACACCCTGGACTGGAACGAGGAGATCTGCGCGGACATGCGCATCCCGGTCTCGATGCTGCCCGAGATCCGCTCCTCCTCCGAGGTCTACGGCAAGGGCCGCACCCGCGGCTTCCTGAAGGACGTCCCCATCGCCGGCATCCTCGGGGACCAGCAGGCGGCCATGTTCGGGCAGGCCTGCTTCGAGAAGGGCATGGGCAAGAACACCTACGGCACGGGCAACTTCGTGCTGATGAACGTCGGCACCGAGGTCGTGGCCTCGAAGAACGGGCTGCTCAGCACCGTCTGCTACAAGATCGGCGACCAGGACGCCGTCTACGCCCTGGAGGGGGCCATCGCCGTCACGGGCTCCCTCGTGCAGTGGCTGCGGGACAACCTCGGCATCATCTCCGCCGCGCCCGAGGTCGAGGCGCTGGCCGCCTCGGTCGAGGACAACGGCGGGGCCTACTTCGTGCCCGCCTTCAGCGGCCTGTTCGCCCCGCACTGGCGCTCCGACGCCCGGGGAGCCCTGGTGGGCCTGACCCGCTACGTGAACAAGGGCCACATCGCCCGGGCGACCCTGGAGGCCACCGCCTACCAGTCCCGCGAGGTGGTCGAGGCGATGAACGCCGACTCCGGGGTGGACATCACCGAGCTGAAGGTCGACGGGGGCATGACCGCCAACGAGCTGCTCATGCAGTTCCAGGCGGACCAGCTCGGCGTGCCGGTGATCCGTCCGCGGATCACCGAGACCACGGCCCTCGGTGCGGCCTACGCCGCGGGGATCGCCGTCGGCTTCTGGTCCGGCACGGAGGAGGTGGCCGCGAACTGGGCCGAGGGCACCCGCTGGGAGCCCTCGGTGGAGGACGAGCGGCGGGAGAAGCTGTTCCGCAACTGGAAGAAGGCGGTCACGAAGTCCTTCGGCTGGGTCGACGAGGACGTGGACTGACCGCCCACCCCATGACGTGCCGCACGCCATGACGTGCCCCATCCCGTGAGATGGCGGAAGAGGGCCACAGGGCACCCCCGAGTGGCCCTCTTCCGCCATCTCGGCGCAGGGTGTCGGCGCGGGCGGCGCGAGGCGGCGCGGGGAGCGCGGGGCGGCGCGGGCACGCTATACTGGGACGTCGGCCGGCAAGGCCCGTGCTCCCGCACGCCCGGCGCACCGCCTCAACCACGGTGCACGGCGCGCGGTCACGGCGCTTGCAGGAACAGAGGATTGCGGCTGATCCTCACCTCTCCGGCGGGACCGATCCCGTCCACGGAGGCCGGACCGGACAGAACACGCCCGCCCCGCGCGCCGGGGCGGAGCACCGCATTGTGAAAGGTAAACGTGGCTAACAACACGCGTGCGCGCCGTCAGGTGCGCAAGTCCCGCGCCCTCGGGATCGCCCTGACCCCGAAGGCCGAGAAGTACTTCGAGCGCCGTCCCTACGGCCCCGGCGAGCACGGCCGTGCCCGCCGGAAGGCCGACTCGGACTACGCCGTCCGCCTGCGCGAGAAGCAGCGTCTCCGCGCGCAGTACAACATCCGCGAGAAGCAGATGCACATCGCCTACGTCGAGGCCAAGCGCCAGGAGGGGCAGACCGGTGAGAACCTGGTCGCCCTGCTGGAGTCCCGGCTCGACGCGCTGGTGCTGCGCTCCGGCTTCGCCCGGACCATGGCCCAGGCCCGCCAGATGGTCGTGCACCGCCACATCATGGTGGACGGCCAGCGGGTGGACCGCCCCTCGTTCCGCGTGAAGGAGGGCCAGCTGATCCACGTGCACCCGCGCTCGGAGAAGATGGCCCCGTTCCAGGTCGCCGCCGCCGGTGCGCACCAGTCGGTGCTGCCGGACACCCCGGGCTACCTCGACGTGCAGATCGAGAAGCTGCAGGCCAAGCTCGTCCGCAGGCCCAAGCGCGCCGAGGTCCCCGTGACCTGCGAGGAGCAGCTCGTGGTGGAGTACTACGCCCGCATGGCCTGATCCCTGCGGGCACCTGCCCCGGAGCACCGGGAGCAGGGCCTTCCCGGCGGAAGAGCCCGCGGCGCCCGCGCCGCGGGCTCTTGCGTTGGGTACAGTTGTTCCCCGGGCGCCGCGCCGGTGCCCGTCCCCGCACGGCCGGCACGGTGGGACCGTCCCGGCCGGCCCCCGACCCGACCAGCAAGGAGCGCACCGCCCCATGACCGGTGGAGAAATCGCAGGACTGCTCGCCGCGGGGGTGTTCGCCGTGCTGGTGGCACTGCTCGCCGTGCCGATCCTCAAGCTCGGGAAGGTCTTCGACGAGCTGCGGCTGACGATCCGCTCGCTCAACAACGAGACGGTGCCGCTGATCGACGAGGTCACCCGCACCGTGTCGACCACCAACTCCCAGCTGGAGAAGGTGGACGGGATCACGACCAACGTCTCCGACGCCTCCGCGAACGTCTCCGCGCTGTCCTCGCTGGTCGCCTCGACCGTGGGACAGCCCCTGATCAAGGTCGCGGCCTTCTCCCACGGGCTGCGCCGGGCGTTCGGCACCACGAGCGGCGGGGCCCACCGCGCCGACCGCTTCGGCGCGGCCGGCCACGACACGCCCGGCGCCGCACCGACCGGACCGGACGCGGCGGGGGAGGCCCGGCCATGAGCTTCTGGGGCAGGCTCGCCCTCGTGGCCGCCGGCGCCGCGATCGGCGCCGCCGCGACCCGGATCTCCCGGACCCCGGGCGGGGACCTCGCCGTGCGCCAGGAGGCCCCCGCCCGGGCGCCGCGCCCCGGGGACTGGCGCTCCCGCCTCTACCGCTTCGCCGCGACCGTGCGGGCGGGCATGGACGAGCGGGAGGCCGAGCTGCGGGCCTCGTTCGGCGTGTCCGCGCCCCGGCCCGCGCGAGCACGGCTGGACTCGCCCGGGACCGGCCCGCAGGTGCTGGACGGCACCGCCGGCACGCCCCGCGGCGAGACGCCCACCGACCCCTCGACCGACCGCGAAGGAAAGCACCGGTAATGCTGTCTCAGGAAATCACCAAGCGCTGGCTGGACTACTTCGAGGGCCAGGGCCACACCGTGGTGCCCTCCGCCTCGCTGGTCTCCGCCCAGCCGGGCTCGATGTTCACCATCGCCGGCATGGTGCCGTTCATCCCGTACTTCCTCGGCCAGGAGACCCCGCCCTACCGTCGGGCGACCTCCATCCAGAAGTGCATCCGCACGCTCGACATCGACGAGGTCGGCAGGACCGCCCGGCACGGCACCTTCTTCCAGATGGCCGGCAACTTCTCCTTCGGCGACTACTTCAAGGAGAAGGCCATCCCCATGGCCTGGGAGCTGCTCACCTCACCCGTGTCCGGGGGCGGCTTCGGCCTCGACCCGGAGCGGCTGTGGGTGACCGTCTACGAGGGCGACGAGGAGTCCTACGCCCTGTGGCGGGACACCGTGGGCGTGCCCGTCGAGCGGATCCAGCGCATGGGCCGGGACGAGAACTACTGGGACACCGGCCAGCCCGGCCCCGCAGGCCCCGACTCCGAGATCTTCTACGACCGCGGCCCCCGCTACGGCCGCGAGGGCGGTCCGGCCGTCGACGACGACCGGTACATCGAGATCTGGAACCTCGTGTTCATGCAGTACCAGCGCGGCGAGGGCTCGGGCAAGGACTACGAGATCCTCGGCGACCTGCCCGAGAAGAACATCGACACGGGCCTCGGCGTGGAGCGCCTGGCCATGCTCCTGCAGGGCGTGGAGAACTTCTACGAGACCGACCAGGTCCGCCCCGTCCTCGACCGGGCGGCCGAACTGGCCGGGAAGACCTACCGCGGCACGGAGAAGCCCGGCGAGGAGGGCTACGACGACGACGTGCGCCTGCGCGTGGTCGCCGACCACGTCCGCTCCTCCCTGATGCTCATCGCCGACGGCGTGAGCCCGTCCAACGAGGGCCGCGGCTACATCCTGCGCCGCCTGATGCGCCGCGCCATCCGGGCCATGCGGCTCATGGGCGTCACCGAGCCCTGCCTGCCCGTCCTGCTGCCGGTCTCCCGGGACGCCATGTCCGGGGTCTACCCGTACGTTGCCGCGGACTACGAGCGGATCTCCCGCATCGCCTACGCCGAGGAGAGGTCGTTCCTGAAGACGATCGAGTCCGGGACCACCCGGCTCGACGAGGCCGTGCGGGCCGCCCGCGGCCAGGGCCGGCCCCTGTCCGGGTCCGAGGCCTTCGCCCTGCACGACACCTACGGCTTCCCGATCGACCTGACCCTCGAGATGGCCGCCGAGGCCGGGGTGCGGGTCGACGAGACGGCCTTCCGCGGCCTCATGGAGGAGCAGCGCCGCCGGGCGCAGGAGGACGCCCGGGCCAAGAAGGGCTCCCACGCCGACCTCTCCGTGTTCCGCCGGCTGCTCGAGGAGGGCGGCTCGGTCTTCACGGGCTACACCGACCTGGGCGCGGAGACCGTCCTGCGCGCCGTCCTGCGCGCCGGCGTGACGGTCCCGGCCGCCTCCGCCGGCGAGCACGTGGAGGTCGTGCTCGACGAGACGCCGTTCTACGCCGAGGCCGGCGGCCAGGCGGCCGACCGCGGCACCGTCACCGGCAACGGGTTCGTCCTCGACGTCCTCGACGTGCAGCAGCCGGTCAAGGGCCTGTCCGTGCACAAGGCGGTGGTGCGCGAGGGCGAGGCGGTCGCCGGCAGCACCGTGTTCGCGCAGGTGGACGTCGCCCGGCGCCGAGCCGCCGAGGCCGCGCACTCCGGAACCCACATCGTCCACGCCGCCCTGCACGACGTCCTGGGCCCCGAGGCCGTCCAGCGCGGCTCCTTCAACAAGGAGGGCTACCTGCGCTTCGACTTCGCGTGGGGCGAGGGTCTCGGCGAGTCGCAGCGCCAGGAGGTCGAGGAGCTCTCCAACGCGGTGATCCACCAGAACTTCGAGGTCGTCACCCAGGAGATGGCCCTCGCCGAGGCGAAGGCGATGGGCGCGATGTCCCTGTTCGGGGAGAAGTACGGGGACCGGGTCCGCGTGGTGGAGATGAACGGCCCGTGGTCCCGCGAACTGTGCGGTGGCACCCACGTGGGCGCGACCGCTCAGATCGGCTCGCTGACCCTGCTCAGCGAGCAGTCGGTCGGCTCCGGCAACCGCCGCGTCGAGGCGCTCGTCGGCCTGGACGCGTTCCGCCACCTGGCCGCCGAGCGCACGCTCGTCCACCAGCTCACCGACATGCTGAAGGTGCAGAGCTCCGCGGAGCTGCCCGAGCGCGTGGCCACCACGCTCGAGAGGCTCAAGTCCGCGGAGAAGGAGCTCGCCGGCCTGCGCCGGGAGCGGCTCCAGGCCCAGGCCGGCGCCCTGCTGGAGCAGGCACGGCAGGTCGGTCAGGTCACGGCCCTCGTGCACGACGCCGGGGAGGTCTCCGGCGCCGACGACGTGCGCTCCCTGGCCCTGGACCTGCGCGGACGCCTCGGCGCCGCCGCCGCGGTCGTCGCCGTGGCCGGCGTGGCCAAGGGTCGTCCCCTCGTCCTCGTGGCCACGACCGAGCGCGCCCGGGAGGCCGGGGTGAGGGCCGGGCAGCTCGTGCGCACCGCCGCCAAGGTCCTCGGCGGCGGGGGCGGCGGCAAGGACGACATCGCCCAGGGCGGTGGGCAGGACCCGTCGCAGATCGGCGCCGCGCTGGACGCCGTCCTCGCGGACGTCGCCCGGGCGACGGGCGGCGCCGCCGCGTGAGCGAGGAGTTCGTCAGGGGCCGCCGGATGGGCGTCGACGTCGGGCAGGTCCGTGTGGGACTGGCCCTGAGCGACCCCGACGGCATCCTCGCCACCCCGCTGACCACGCTGCGGCGGGACCCGAAGAAGGGCTTCGACGTGAAGCTGCTGGCCGGACTGGTCCGGGAGCACGACGTCGTCGCCGTCTACGTCGGACTGCCCCGCAGCCTCGACGGCGGCGAGAACGCCTCGACCGGCATGGCGCGCGACTACGCCGCCGCCCTCGTGCGCAGGCTCCGTGCCAAGGGCTCGGGCGTGCGCGTCCGGCTCGTCGACGAGAGGCTGACCACCGTCGACGCGCACCGGTCCCTGCTGGAGGCCGGGGTGTCCCGGCGCGACCACAAGGACAAGGTCGACCAGGTCGCCGCCGCCACCATCCTGCAGAGCGCCGTGGACCGCGGGCGGGCCACCGGGACGGAGCCCGGCGCGCCGGTGGATCCGTCCGCCCCCGGCCCGGGGACCCCCGGCGTCGGCCATAATGGGGGAGAACCCGACGCGGACGGTCTGGTCGCGGAGCGCCGCGGGGGGCGGTCCACCGACACCGAGGGCGCCGCCGAGGACTCCGCCCGAGCGCCCGACCGGGCGCGGACGGCACCGCCTACGACCACCGATCCGGACGGAGAGCATTCGTGAGCGACGACCCGTACGACCAGTCGGCCCCCCGCCGCCCCGACCCCCCGCGCGAGCCCTCCGGCACCGCCGGCGGCCTGGGCAGCCTGCTGGACGAGCCGTCGTCGCGGGAGCCCGCCCACGGCCTGCGCGGCGTGTTCGAGCACGTGGAGCTGACCCCCGAGCAGATCAAGCGCCGGATGCGCCGCGGCCGGGTCTCGCTGACCACGGCGGTCGCCCTGTTCCTGCTGGCCGCCCTCATCACCGTGTCGGTGCTCGCCTCCACCTTCGGCTGGTTCGAGGTCCGCGACTACGGGGGCGAGGGCAAGGACCCCGTGACCTTCTCGGTCTCCGAGGGCGCCACGACCGGCCAGATCGCGGTGGCCCTCGAGCAGCAGGGCGTCGTGGCCGACGCCGGGACGTTCCTGGAGACCTACCAGGAGGAGCACGCCGAGGAGTTCATCCAGCCGGGCCAGTACGAGCTGCGCACGGAGATGAGCTCGGAGGCCGCCGTCGACGCGCTCATGGAGGAGGACGAGGCCACCCACTACGCGGCCGTCGCCCAGACCCTGCGCATGACCGAGGTCTTCGAGATCCTCAGCCGGTCCACCGGCATCCCGGTCTCGGAGTTCGAGGCCTACGAGGAGGACACGGAGACCTTCGGGATCCCCGACCGCTTCCCGACCCTCGAGGGGTGGCTCCACCCCGGGGAGTACCGCTTCGCCCTCGACGCCACGGCCGAGGACGTCCTCCAGGCCATGGTCGACCGCACGCGCACGACGCTGGAGGACAACGGGGTCACGGAACCCGACCAGCAGTTCGAGGTGCTGACGATCGGCTCGATCATCGAGTTCGAGGTCCAGCCGGAGCACTACGACATCGTGGCCGGCGCGATCGAGAACCGGCTCGAGAACCCCGAGGGGGAGACCTCCGGCTTCATCCAGTCCGACGCCTCCGTGACCTACGGGCTCGGGCGCAAGAGCTACGACTTCTCCGACGAGGAGCGCCGGGACACGTCGAACCCGTACAACACGTTCGCGAACCCCGGGCTGCCCGTGGGCCCGATCGGCTCCCCGGGCGACGCCGCGATCAAGGCCGCGGCCGACCCGCAGGACACCGGCTACTACTTCTGGGTGACGGTGAACCTGGAGACCGGCGAGACCAAGTTCGCCGAGACCTATGCGGAGCACCTGGAGAACGTGGAGGAGTACAACCAGTGGTGCAGCGAGAACGAGGGCAGGTGCGGATGAGCCGCGCGCGGGCGGCCGTGGTGGGCCACCCCATCGGTCACTCCCGGTCGCCGGACCTGCACCGCGCCGCCTACGAGGTGCTCGGCGAGGCCATCGACTACGGCGCCCACGACCTGCTCGAGGAGCAGCTCCCGCCGTTCGTGGACGCCCGGCGCGGGGACCCGGCGTGGCGGGGGCTGTCCGTGACGATGCCCCTGAAGTCCGTGGCGGCCGCGTGCGCCGACGAGCTCACCGGGCTCGCCCGGGCCGTCGGTGTGGTCAACACCCTGGTCTTCCGTCCGGACGGGAGCCTGCTCGGGCACAACACGGACGTCTCCGGCATCGTGGGGGCCGTCCTCGCGGCCGGGTCCGTGCCCGCCGCCCCCACGGCGGCGGTGCTGGGCGGCGGCGGCACGGCGACCGCGGCCGTCGCCGCGGCGCAGCGGCTGGGCGCCGGTGCCGTCGACGTCTTCGTCCGCGCCGCCTCCCGGGCCGGGCGCGCGGAGGAGGCAGGGCGGCAGCTGGGCGTGCCGGTGCGGCTGCGCGCGTGGGACGAGGCCCCGGGGGCCCTGGCCGGCTACGACGTGGTCGTCTCCACGCTTCCGCCCCACGGCGCGGACGAGCTCGCCGGCCGGTTCGCCGGCGGCCGCCCGGTCACGACCGGGGTGCTGCTGGACGCCGCCTATGACCCGTGGCCCTCCGCCGTCGCCCGGGCGTGGGCGCAGGCCGGGGGAGCGGTCGCACCGGGACTCGATATGCTGATCTTCCAGGCGGTGGACCAGATCCGCCTGTTCACCGGCCGCGGCCTGGGCGCACCCCTGCCCCGCGAGCAGGACGTGGTCACCGCGATGTGCACGGCGGTGGGGCGGCCCATCCGCGTCGTCCCGTCCCTGCCCCGCACCTGAGACCTGTCGGCAGGACGTGCTCCTCCCGGGCCGCCTGCCGCCGAGAACCCGAACGGAAAGAGTTGTTATGTTGCGTTGGCTCACGGCCGGCGAGTCACACGGCGAGGCGCTCGTCGGGATCATCGAGGGCGTTCCCGCGGGCGTGTCCCTGTCCAGTCAGGACGTCCGCGACGCCCTGGCCCGCCGCCGCCTGGGCTACGGCCGGGGGGCGCGCATGAAGTTCGAGCAGGACGAGGTGCGCCTGCTCGGCGGCGTGCGCCACGGCGTGACCCAGGGCGGACCCGTGGCCGTGGAGATCGCCAACACCGAGTGGCCCAAGTGGCGCGACGTCATGTCCGCCGACCCCGTGGACCCCGCGGTCCTGGAGGGGCGCGCCCGCAACGCGCCGCTGACCCGTCCCCGCCCCGGCCACGCCGACCTCACCGGGATGCAGAAGTACGGCTTCGACGAGGCCCGCCCGGTCCTGGAGCGCGCCAGCGCCCGGGAGACCGCCACGCGCGTGGCCCTCGGCGTCGTCGCCGCCAAGATCCTCGAGGCCGTGGGCGTGGAGCTCGTCTCCCACACCACGGCGGTGGGCACGGTCAGCGCGCCCGTCGACGCCGACCGGCCCCTTCCCTCGGACGTCGCCGCGCTCGACGCCGACCCCCTCCGGTGCTTCGACGCCGCCACCTCCGAGGCGATGGTCGCTGCCGTGGACGCCGCGCACAAGGACGGCGAGACCCTGGGCGGGGTCGTGGAGGTCCTCGCCTACGGGCTACCGCCGGGGCTGGGCTCGTACGTGCACTGGGACCGGCGCCTGGACTCCCGGCTGGCCGGAGCCCTCATGGGCATCCAGGCCATCAAGGGCGTCGAGGTGGGCGACGGGTTCCTGACCGCCACCCGCCCGGGGTCCGCGGCCCACGACGAGATCGCCCGCGGCGCCGACGGCGCCGTGCACCGGGCGAGCAACCGCGCCGGCGGGATCGAGGGCGGCATGTCCATCGGCGACGTGCTGCGTGTGCGCGCGGCCATGAAGCCCATCGCGACGGTGCCGAAGGCGCTGCGCACCGTGGACGTGTCCACCGGGGAGGCCGCCCGCGCCCACCACCAGCGCTCCGACGTCTGCGCCGTGCCGGCGGCCGGCGTCGTGGCCGAGGCGATGGTCGCCCTCGTGCTCGCGGACGCCGTCGTCGAGAAGTTCGGCGGTGACTCGATCGCGGAGACGGCCCGCAACAAGGCCGCCTACCTCGCGGCGGTCCCGGCCTCGCTGGTCTCCTCGGCCGAGCCCGTGGACGTCGAGGGGACGGTCGCCGAGATCGGCGCCGACGACCACATGGGCGACCCGCTGGTCGCCCCGCCCGAGAGCCCGGCCGGCTCCGAAGGAGGCCGCGCGTGAACGCCCAGTTCCCGGCCCCGGCCGACGCCGCGCCGGTGCCGCAGCGGCCCGTGGTCCTGATCGGTCCCATGGCCGCCGGCAAGTCCTTCCTGGCCCTGCACATGTCCAAGTTCTACGGCTACGACTTCGTGGACGCCGACCAGGTGATCGTCTCCCGCTACGGGGTGATCTCGAGGATCTTCAGCGAGCACGGCGAGAAGTACTTCCGGGACCTCGAGGCGGACACCATCGCGGAGGTGCTGCGCGATCCCGACCACGCCAACGCGATCTTCTCCGTGGGCGGGGGCGCGCCCATGACGCCCTCGGTGCGGGAGCTGCTGCGCCACGAGCTCGTCGCCTATCTCGAGGTGGACACCGAGACGGTGCTGCCCCGGATCAGCGGCAACCGGACCCGCCCCATGCTCCAGCCGGACCCGGAGCGGCGCTGGCAGGAGCTCTACGAGTCGCGGCGCGCCTGCTACGAGGAGCTCGCCGACATCACCCTCGACGGCACCCGCAACCGTCCCGTCGCCGAGATCGGCGCCGACCTCGAGGAGGCCCTCGTGCGGTTGCGCGCCGAGCGCGGGGGCGGAGGCGTCCCCGAGACCAACCAGCCCGAGACCACCCGGCCCGAGACCAACCAGGAGGTCCAGGCGTGAGCGATCCCGCACCCGGCACCGTCACCACCATTCCCGTCACCGGCGCCACCGCGGCCGAGGCCTACGACGTGCTCGTGGGCCACGGCCTGCTCGGGGAGGTTCCCCGCGTGCTCGGCGACCGCGTCCAGCGCGTGCTCGTCATCCACCCCCGGGCCCTGCGCAGCACCGGCGACGTGGTCATGGAGGAGCTCCGCGGCCAGGGCTACCAGGCGTTCACGGCGGAGATCCCCGACGCGGAGGAGGGCAAGCACATCCAGGTCGCGGCCTTCTGCTGGCAGGTCCTGGGGCAGAACGACTTCACCCGCTCCGACGCGGTCGTCTCCGTGGGCGGGGGAGCGGTCTCCGACCTCGCGGGCTTCGTGGCGGCCACGTGGCTGCGCGGGGTGCGCGTGGTCCACGTGCCCACCACGCTGCTCGGCATGGTCGACGCCGCCGTGGGCGGGAAGACCGGCATCAACACCGCCGAGGGCAAGAACCTCGTGGGCGCCTTCCACCCGCCGGCCGCCGTGCTGTGCGACCTCGACACCCTGCGCACGCTGCCCGTGAACGAGCTGCTCACGGGGATGGCGGAGGTCGTCAAGTGCGGCTTCATCGCCGACGAGCGGATCCTCGAGCTCATCGAGCAGCATCCGGAGGCCGTGCGGGACTCGCAGTCCGAGGTCGTCCGCGAGCTCGTCGAGCGCTCCGTGCGGGTGAAGGCGGAGGTCGTCTCGGGCGACCTGCGGGAGGCCGGGCGCCGGGAGATCCTCAACTACGGGCACACCCTGGGCCACGCCATCGAGCACAACGAGCGCTACCAGTGGCGCCACGGCGCCGCGGTGTCCGTGGGGATGGTGTTCGCCGCAGAGCTCGCCCGGACCGCCGGCAACCTCGGCGACGACGTCGTCGAGCGCCACCGCGCCGTCCTGGGCTCCCTCGGGCTGCCCACCGCGTACCGGTGGGACCAGTGGCCGCGGCTGCTGGAGGTCATGAAGCGGGACAAGAAGACCCGCGGGAACCTGCTGCGCTTCGTGGTCCTCGACGGCGTCGCCAGGCCGCGAATCATGGAGGTCCCCGACCCCGCCATCCTCTTCGCCACCTACCAGGAGATCGCCGAGGGCGCCCCCGGCTAGAATGGTCCGCGGTCCGGGACGAGACCCGCCTTCCGCACCGACCTGCCGACCACCCAGACCGACAGAGAGAGAACCTGTGGCTACCACCAACGACATCAAGAACGGCACCGTGCTCAAGCTCGAGGGCAACCTCTGGAACGTCATCGAGTTCCAGCACGTGAAGCCGGGCAAGGGCGGGGCGTTCGTGCGCACCAAGATGCGCAACATCACCTCCGGCAAGGTGGTCGACAAGACCTTCAACGCGGGCGCCAAGATCGAGACGGCCACCGTGGACCGCAGCGAGTACCAGTACCTGTACCAGGACGGCGCCGACTACGTCTTCATGGACACCAAGGACTACGACCAGATCACCGTCCCCGGTGAGGTCGTGGGGGACGCGGCGAACTTCCTGCTCGAGTCCATGACCGCCACCATCGCGATGCACGAGGGGGCCCCGCTCTACCTCGAGCTGCCGGCCTCCGTGGTCCTCGAGATCACCTACACCGAGCCGGGCCTGCAGGGCGACCGCTCCACGGGCGGCACCAAGCCCGCGACCGTGGAGACCGGCTACCAGATCCAGGTGCCGCTGTTCCTCGAACAGGGCACCAAGGTCAAGGTCGACACCCGCACGGGTGACTACCTGGGCCGCGTCAACGAGTGAGCGCCCGCGGCAAGGCGCGCCGCCGCGCCGTCGAGATCCTCTTCGAGGCGGAGCAGCGCCGCGAGGACGTCCGCGAGGTCATGGAGCGGCGCCGGCTGCACAGCGACTCGCTCGTCGCCCCGTACGCCGAGCAGCTCGTGCTCGGGGTGACGATGCGGCGGGGGGAGCTGGACGAGTACCTCGAGACCTACTCGCAGGGCTGGACCCTGGACCGGATGCCCGCCGTGGACCGCAACGTCCTGCGGGTCGGGGCCTGGGAGCTGCTGTTCAACGACGACGTCCCGGACGGCGTGGCCGTGGCCGAGGCCGTGTCCATCGCCAAGGAGTTCGCCGGTGACGACTCCCCGCGCTTCGTGAACGGCCTGCTGGGCCGCCTGCAGGAGATGAAGCCGACGCTGCTGGGCTGAGCCCGGACGCCGCCCCCACCCCGCTCCGCCCGTGCACCGCACCGGGCGAAGCGGGGTCCGTCGTTCCCGCCCGCCGTGGAGCCCGGCGGTCCGGGGCGGGACGGGCGCTACGATCCTGCCAGGAGGGCACGAGGAGCACCGGGAGGTCTGCCATGGCGGATCCCGCCGTCACCCTGCGGGACGTCTCGAAGCGCTACGGTCCCGTGAGCGCCGTCGACGGGGTGACGCTCGAGGTCGGGCGGGGGGAGGTCTACGCGCTGCTGGGGCTCAACGGCGCGGGCAAGACGACGCTGATGCGGATCCTGCTGGGCATGGTCCGCCCGGGCGGCGGGTCCGTGACCATCCTGGGCCGGGACGTCCGGGACCGGGCCGTGCGCGCCGAGATCGGCTACCTGGTGGAGACGGCGTCCGCCTACCCCGAGCTCACCGTGCGGGAGAACCTCGAGGTCGCCCGGCGCCTGCGCCGGGTCCCGCGGCGGGCCGCGGTGGAGGACGCCGTCGAGCTCTTCGGGCTCCGCGAGCACGCCGACCGCCGCGCCCGTGCGCTCTCGCTCGGCAACCTCCAGCGCCTGGCGCTGGCCCGGGCGACCCTGCACCGGCCCGCGCTGCTCGTCCTCGACGAGCCCGTCAACGGCCTGGACCCGGCCGGGGTGGTCGAGGTGCGCCTGCTCCTGGGCCGCCTGGCCCGCGAGCACGGCACCACGGTCCTGCTCTCGAGCCACATCCTCGGGGAGGTCGCCCGGGTGGCCACCCGGATCGGGATCCTGCACCGGGGCAGGCTCCTCGACGAGTTCGGGGCCTCCGGGCTCGCCGAGCGGGTCGAACGCCGCCTGGAGGTCACCACGCGCGACGACGCCGCGGCGGCGTCCGTGCTCCGGTCGGCGGGCCTCGCCGTGCACGAGCGGCGGGGGTCGCTCGTGCTGGCGGACGCCGCGGTGGTGGACCGGCCCGAGGAGGTGGCCGTGCGGCTCGTGCACGCCGGGGTGCCGCCCACCGGGATGACGGTGGTCCACGAGGACCTCGAGGCCTGGTTCCTGCGCCGCGTGGGCGCCGGCCCCACGGCGACGCCGGGCTCCGGCGCGGCCGCCCCGGGGGCCATCGGCCCGGGTGCGCCGTCCGCGGGTGCGCCGTCCGCGGGTGTGCCGTCCGCGGACGAGGAGGGGACCCGCCGTGGGCGGTGAGCCGGCCGCCGCACTGCGCGCCGAGTCGCTGAAGCTGCGCCGCTCCCGGGTGCCGTGGGCCACCGCCGGCGCCATGGTCCTCATGGCGCTCGTCGGGGCGTTCTTCATGTACGTGCTCCTCGACGTGGACCGCGCCCGGACGCTGGGCCTGCTGGGGGCCAAGGCCCAGTTCGCGGGCGGCGGCGCCGACTGGACCGGTCACCTGGCCCTGACCGCGCAGGCGGTGTCCGTGGGCGGGCTCGTGGTCTTCGGCACCGCCTCGATCTGGCTCTTCGGCCGGGAGTTCGCCGACCGGACCGTCACGGACCTGCTGGCCCTGCCGACGTCCCGGACCTCCGTGGTCGCCGCCAAGCTGGTCCTGGGGCTGGTCTGGTGCCTGGCGCTCACGGCGCTGCTGATCGGGCTCGTGCTCGGCCTGGGGGCGCTGCTCGGCCTGCCCGGGTGGTCGCCCGGGGTCGTCCTGCACGGGACCGGGACGATCCTGGCCGCAGGGCTGCTCACGGCGGTCCTGTCCGCCGGCTACGGGCTGGCCGCCAGCGTGGGACGCGGCTACCTCCCCGCCGTCGGCGTCCTGTTCGTCACCGTCCTGGCCGCCCAGGTCGTGGCGGCAGCGGGCCACGGGGCTTGGTTCCCCTGGGCGGTGCCGGCGGTGCTCGCCGGCACCGCCGGGCCCGAGCAGCCGGTCGGCTGGGCGGGGATCGCCTCGGTGCTCGTCGTGGGCGCGGGCTCCGCCGTGGTGACCGCGCTGTGGTGGGAGCGGGCGGACCACACCGGATAGAGGCCGCGGGCGTCTGCTTTACGGAGCAATAGTTGACACGGCAATAATATGGCGTCATCCTGGAGGCACGCCCACGAACGCCGCCGGGTCCTCTCCCGCCCGGCCGGACAGGAGGACCACCATGACCATCGACCCGATCCGGCTCAACCACGCCGTGCTCTTCGTCGCCGACCTCGAGCGCTCCCTCGGCTTCTACACGGGCGTCTTCGGAATGGAGGTGGTCGCGAGGGAACCCCGGGCGGCCGCCGCGTTCCTGCGCTCGCCCCGCTCCGGCAACCACCACGACCTCGGCCTGTTCGGGGTCGGCCCCGACGCCCCGCCCCGGCGCCGCGGCGGCATCGGGCTCTACCACCTGGCGTGGCAGCTCGACACGATCGACGAGCTGGCGGCGGCCCGCGAGGACCTCGTGCGGGCCGGGGCCTACACCGGGGAGTCCAGCCACGGCGCCACGAAGAGCGTCTACGGCGTCGACCCGGACGGCCACGAGTTCGAGATCATGTGGATGCTCCCGCGCGCGGAGTGGGGGGCCTGGGCGAGCGCCGCCCCGGTGGACGCCCTGGACCTGCGGGCCGAGCTCGAGCGCTGGTCCGGCGTGCGCACCGCGGGCGAGCTGTCCGGCACGACCACCGACCCCGGGCGGGGCCGGGCGTGAGCGTCTTCGCCCCGCCCGTCGTGGCGACCGCCGGCTCGGCGGACCCCCGCGCCCCCCTCGTGGTGCTGCTGCACGGGCGCGGCTCCCACGAGCGCGAGATCCTGTCCCTGGCCGCGCGGCTGCCGGAGGGCCCGGCGTACGCCGCCGTGCGCGCGCCCATCGCCGAGGGCGGCGGCTTCGCCTGGTTCGCGAACCGTGGCATCGGCCGCCCCGTCGCCGAGTCCCTGGCCGGGACCACGGCCTGGTTCCGCGCGTGGCTGGACGCCGCCGCGCCCCGGGGGCGCCCGGTGGTCCTCGTGGGCTTCAGCGGCGGGGCCGCCTTCGCCGGGGCGCTGCTGCTCCAGGACCCGGCCCGCTTCGCCGGCGCCGCGATCCTCCACGGCACCCTGCCCTTCGACGCCGGGGTGCCCACGACCCCGGCGCGGCTGGCCGGGACGCCCGTGTTCGTGGCGCAGGGGGAGCGGGACACGGTCATCCCCCGGGAGTTGCTGGACCGGACCTGGACCTATCTGACGGGCGAGTCCGGCGCGCCGTCCTGGGGCCGCCGCGACCCGGGCGGGCACGGCATCACCCCCGCCGCGCTGGGCGAGCTCGGCGGCTGGCTCCAGGAGCGGCTCGCCTTCCTCTCCCGCCGCGGCTCCCTCGCCCCGGAGGGGCAGGGTCGCGCCCGCTGGAGCGGCCTGCCCGGCGGTACGCTCCCCCCGCGCGCCGGGACCCGCCCCGCCGCGTCCTGGACCATCCCGCAGGAGCAGCTCACGGACAACGCCCCCGTTCCGCTGCAGGAGCGGCTGATCGCCCGGCTCGGCGCCCTGCCGGGGGTCGACGTCAGGCAGTCGGCCATCTCTGTCCCGGGCGCCCGCGGCCTGCTGCTGGGGCCCACGGCCCGGGGACCCCTGGACGCGTTCATCGTCCCGCCCGCCGGCGAGTTCGCCCACCAGCACCCCGCGCACGACGGCTCCCTGCACGTGGCCCTGCCGTCGGCGCTGGCCGCCGACGCGGTGGCCAAGGGCTGGGCGGTGGCCCACCCGCTCGCGGGCGTCCGGCTCGCCCCGGGCATGGTCCTGGTCTACGGCCCCCGCGACGACGCCGAGCTGGAGACGGTCGCCGGGATCGTCGCGAGCGCCCACGCCGTCGCCGCCGGGGCCGGCCCCACCGGGGACGGACCGGCCGGGGGCGGTCCGGCCCCGGAGGATTCCGGCGGGAGCGGATCCGGCGCGCCCGAGCCCGCCGGGAGGCCCGCCGCCGGGCGGTGACGGGCGGTCCCGCCGCTTCGGGGGAGGTCGGGATCACGTCCCCCGGAGGCGGGACGCGGGGTGCCGCTGTGCTATTTTGGGGCGAGCAAGCAACCTTTAAGTCCGTCCTGTGAGGCGGGGAAGGAGGCGGCACCCATGATCGACGACACCTCCACGGCCGGCCCCGCAGCGGGAGCCCTGGCAGAGCGCGTCATCCTCTCGGCAGCCGACATCGACCGCGCCCTCACGCGCATCGCGCACGAGATCCTCGAGGCCAACAAGGGGGCCTCGGACCTCGTCCTGCTGGGCATCCCGCGTCGCGGCTACCCACTGGCCCAGCGGATCGCGGCCAAGATCGCCGCCACCGACCCCGGCTTCGACCCGGCCGCCAGCCTCGGCCAGCTGGACGTCACGATGTTCCGGGACGACCTGCGGCGCAATCCCGCCCGGACCCCGCAGCCCACCCGCATCCCCGTGCAGGGCATCGACGGGCGCACGGTGGTCCTCGTGGACGACGTCCTCTACTCCGGGCGGACCATCCGCGCCGCCCTCGACGCCCTCGTGGACGTCGGCCGGCCGCGGATCGTGCGCCTGGCCGTGCTCGTGGACCGGGGCCACCGGGAGCTGCCGATCCGGGCCGACCACGTGGGGAAGAACCTGCCGACCTCCTCGCAGGAGAAGGTGCGGGTGCGCCTGGCCGAGACCGACCCCGAGCCCCGCCCGGCGGAGCACGCCGACTGCGTCGTCATCGTGGCCCCCGCGCCGGGGGCCACGGCATGAGGCACCTGCTCTCGACGCGGGACCTGTCCTACGACGCCGCGCTGACCGTCCTCGACACCGCCGACCAGATGGCCGCCGTTGGGGAGCGGTCCGTGAAGAAGCTCCCGGCGCTGCGCGGGCGCACGGTGGTCAACCTGTTCTTCGAGGACTCCACCCGAACCCGCATCTCCTTCGAGACCGCGGCGAAGCGGCTCTCCGCGGACGTCATCAACTTCTCGGCCAAGGGCTCCTCGGTCTCGAAGGGGGAGTCCCTGAAGGACACCGCCCAGACCCTGGCCGCGATGAGCGCCGACGCCGTCGTCATCCGGCACTCGTCCTCCGGCTCCCCGCAACAGCTGGCCGAGTCCGGGTGGATCGACGCGGCCGTGCTCAACGCCGGCGACGGCACGCACGAGCACCCCACGCAGGCCCTGCTCGACGCCATGACCCTGCGCCAGCACCGGGCCCGCACCGAGGGGCGGGAGTCCACGCGAGGCCTCGACCTCGAGGGCATGCACGTGGTGATCGTGGGGGACGTCCTGCACTCCCGCGTGGCCCGCTCCGACCTGTGGCTGTTCACGACCCTCGGCGCGCGGGTGACCTTCGTGGCACCGCCCACCCTGCTGCCCGTGGGCATCGCCGGCTGGCCGTGCGAGGTCGTCTACTCCCTCGACGAGGCCCTCGACCCCGCCCCGGACGCCGTGATGATGCTGCGCGTGCAGCGCGAGCGGATGCACGACGCGTTCTTCCCGACCCCCCAGGAGTACGCCCGCCTCTGGGGACTCACCCCCGAGCGCGTCACCGCGCTCGACGCGGCGGGCGCGCCCACCGCGATCATGCATCCCGGGCCCATGAACCGCGGCCTGGAGATCTCCTCGGCCGCCGCCGACTCCCCGCGCTCGACCGTCCTCGACCAGGTGCGCAACGGCGTGTCCGTGCGGATGTCCGTGCTCTACCTGCTCCTGTCCGGCGACGAGCAGCACCCACCCACCACCGCACCAGGAGCGCTGATCCCGTGACCTCGTACCTTCTCCAGGGCGCCCAGCTGCTCGGCGAGCAGACCGCCGACATCCTCGTGGACGGGGGCGTGATCCGGCGCATCGGCCCGGACCTCGCCGCGGGGGCCGGCGAGGCCCGCCTCGTCGACGCCGCCGGGCTCGTGGCCCTGCCGGGTCTCGTGGACATCCACACCCACCTGCGGGAGCCGGGCCGCGAGGACGCCGAGACGGTGGAGACCGGCACCCGTGCCGCGGCCCTGGGCGGCTACACCGCGGTGTTCGCCATGGCGAACTCCAACCCGGTGGCCGACACCGCCGGGGTCGTGGAGCAGGTCCACGAACTGGGCCGGGCCTCCGGCTGGGTCGACGTCCGCCCGGTGGGCGCCGTGACCGTGGGCCTGAAGGGCGAGCAGCTCTCCGAGATCCGGGCGATGGCCGACTCCCGCGCCGCCGTGCGGGTGTTCTCCGACGACGGCAAGTGCGTGCACGACCCGGTGCTCATGCGCCGGGCGCTCGAGTACGTCAAGGCCTTCGACGGCGTCGTCGCCCAGCACGCGCAGGAGCCGCGCCTGACCGAGGGCGCCCAGATGAACGAGGGCTCCGTCTCGGCCGAGCTGGGCCTGACCGGCTGGCCCGCGGTGGCCGAGGAGGCGATCATCGCCCGGGACGTGCTGCTCGCCCAGCACGTGGGCTCCCGGGTGCACATCTGCCACCTGTCGACCAAGGGCTCCGTGGAGATCGTCCGCTGGGCCAAGCAGCGCGGCGTCGACGTGACCGCCGAGGTCACCCCCCACCACCTGCTGCTCACCGACGAGCGGGTCCGCACCTTCGACCCGGTCTACAAGGTCAACCCGCCGCTGCGCACCGACGAGGACGTGCACGCGCTGCGGGAGGCCGTGGCCGACGGCACGATCGACGTCATCGGCACCGACCACGCGCCGCACCCGGTGGAGGACAAGGAGTGCGAGTGGTCGTGCGCCGCGCACGGCATGACCGGCCTGGAGACGGCGCTGTCCGTGGTCCAGCAGACCCTGGTGGAGACCGGCCTGCTCACGTGGCGCGACGTAGCCCGGATCACCTCGCAGACCCCCGCCCGGATCGGGCGGCTGCGGACCCAGGGCCGGCCCCTGGCCGAGGGGGAGCCCGCGAACATCACCCTGTGGGACCCCGCGGCCTCCACCGTGGTGGACCCCGCACGGCACGCCTCCAAGGGCCGCAACAGCCCCTACCGGGGGATGGAACTGCCCGGCGCCGTGCGCGCCACCTTCTTCCGCGGCCACCCCACGGTCCTCGACGGCGCCCTGAACACGCCCTCGCCGCGGGCCTGACCACCGCCCGCCCAGCCGCCCGGAGGCCCCGACCCCATGGAACAGCTCACCACCGTGCTCGTCACGCTCCTCGTCCTCGCCGTCCTGTTCGGCCTCCTGCGCCGCGGCTGGACGGGACGCGTGCGGCGCCAGGCGGGCATCGCCGCCCCGCCGGAGCCGCCGGCCGGGGACCGCGAGGCGCGCCTGAGCGTGCCGGGCATGTACGTGGCCACCACGGAGCACGGTGCCCCGCTGGAGCGGATTGCCGCCCACGGCCTCGGCGTGCGCGCCCGGGCGACGGTCCTCGTCCGCGACGACGGCGTGGTCGTCGACCGGCGGGGCGCCCCGGCGCTGTTCCTGCCCGCGGCCGACATCGTGGCCGTGGGCACGAGCTCGGGCATGGTCGGCAAGTTCGTGGAGCGCGACGGGCTGGCCGTGCTGACCTGGCGGCTCGGGCCCACCGTGGTGGACACCGGCTTCCGCACCCAGCGTGCCGAGGACAAGCGGCGCCTGCTCGACGCGGTGGAGGCGATCGCCCCGGCACCGCACTCCTGAGCCCCGCTCCCGCCCCGCTCCCGACCACAGCCCCACCGCGCGAAGCCGACGCTCCGGCGCGGACCCGCAGTACGGACCCGAACGTACAGACCAGAACGTGAGGACGACCTTGAGCTCGATCACCACTGAACCCGCCGTGCTCGTCCTGGAGGACGGCCGCGTCTTCCGCGGCCGCGCCTACGGCGCGCTCGGCACCGCCCTCGGCGAGGCCGTGTTCTCCACCGGCATGACCGGCTACCAGGAGACCATCACCGACCCGTCCTACGCCGGACAGCTGGTCGTGCAGACCGCCCCGCACATCGGCAACACCGGCGTCAACCGCGAGGACGCCGAGTCCCGGCGCATCTGGGTCTCGGGCTACGTCGTGCGCGACGCCGCCCGCCGCCCCTCCAACTGGCGGTCCGAGGGCGCCCTGGACGAGCAGCTGGCCGCGGAGGGCGTCGTCGGCATTCAGGGCGTGGACACGCGCGCGATCACCCGCCACCTGCGCAGCCGCGGTGCGATGCGCGGCGGCATCTTCTCCGGGGACGCGGCGCAGCGCCCCGAGGCGGAGCTCGTCGCCGAGGTCGGGGCCGCCGAGCGCATGGAGGGCCGCTCCCTCGCGGAGAGCGTGACCATCCCGCAGGCCTACGTCGTCGAGCCCGCCGAGCACGGCTGGACCGGGCAGGTCCGCCACGAGCTCGTGGCGGTGGACCTGGGGATCAAGTCCATGACCCCGCACCGCTTCGCCGAGCGGGGCGTGCGCGTGCACGTGGTCCCCGCGCAGACCACGTTCGAGCAGATCCGGGCCCTGCGCCCCCGCGGGGTGTTCTTCTCCAACGGCCCCGGCGACCCCGCGACGGCGCGGCGCCAGGTCGAGACGCTGCGCGAGGTGCTGCGCGCGGGGATCCCCTTCTTCGGCATCTGCTTCGGCAACCAGCTGCTCGGCCGGGCCCTGGGCTTCGGGACGTACAAGCTGGTCTTCGGCCACCGCGGCATCAACCAGCCCGTGCTGGACCGCAGGACCGGGCGGGTGGAGATCACCGCGCACAACCACGGCTTCGCCGTGGACGCCCCCCTCGAGGGACCCGTGCCCGCGCCCCAGGAGGAGTTCGGGCGGGTCGAGGTCAGCCACGTGTGCCTCAACGACGACGTGGTCGAGGGCCTGAACTGCCTGGACCTGCCCGCCTTCTCGGTGCAGTACCACCCCGAGGCCGCGGCGGGCCCGCACGACGCCTCCTACCTCTTCGGCCGGTTCATCGAGCTCATGGACAGCCACCGGGACGGCCGCGCCGACCCGACCATCGACAACGCCGTCCCCGGCGGCGCCCAGGGCGCGCAGGACGCACAGGAAGAAGGGCAGAACTGACATGCCGCGCAGGACAGATCTCAACAGCGTTCTGGTCATCGGCTCCGGGCCGATCGTCATCGGCCAGGCCGCCGAGTTCGACTACTCGGGCACGCAGGCCCTGCGGGTGCTCAAGGAGGAGGGCATCCGCGTCATCCTCGTGAACTCGAACCCGGCCACGATCATGACCGACCCGGAGTTCGCGGACGCGACCTACGTGGAGCCCATCACCCCCGAGGTCGTCGAGAAGATCATCGCCAAGGAGCGCCCCGACGCCGTGCTGCCCACCCTGGGCGGGCAGACGGCGCTCAACACGGCGATCGCCCTCGACGCCAACGGCGTGCTCGAGAAGTACGGCGTGGAGCTGATCGGGGCGAACGTCGAGGCGATCAACCTGGGCGAGGACCGCGAGAAGTTCAAGGGGGTCGTCGAGCGCTGCGGCGCCGAGTCCGCCCGCTCCGTGATCGTGCACTCCATGGACGAGGCCCTCGCCGCGGCCGAGGAGCTCGGCTACCCCATGGTCGTGCGCCCCTCCTTCACCATGGGCGGACTCGGCTCGGGCATGGCCTACGACGAGACCGACCTGCACCGCATCGCCGGCGCCGGCATCCAGTACAGCCCGACCTCCGAGGTGCTCCTCGAGGAGTCGATCCTGGGCTGGAAGGAGTACGAGCTGGAGATGATGCGCGACAAGCACGACAACGTCGTGGTCGTGTGCTCCATCGAGAACTTCGACCCCGTGGGCGTGCACACCGGGGACTCCATCACCGTGGCCCCCGCCATGACGCTCACCGACCGCGAGTACCAGAAGCTGCGGGACATCTCCATCGCCGTGATCCGCGAGGTCGGGGTGGACACCGGCGGGTGCAACATCCAGTTCGCGATCGAGCCCGACACCGGGCGCGTGGTCGTCATCGAGATGAACCCCCGGGTCTCCCGGTCCTCGGCGCTGGCCTCCAAGGCCACCGGCTTCCCGATCGCCAAGATCGCCACCAAGCTCTCGCTGGGCTACACGCTCGACGAGATCCCCAACGACATCACGCAGAAGACGCCGGCGTCCTTCGAGCCGACGCTGGACTACGTCGTCGTCAAGTGCCCGCGCTTCGCGTTCGAGAAGTTCCCGGCCGCGGACCCGACCCTGACCACGACCATGAAGTCGGTGGGCGAGGCCATGGCGATCGGGCGGAACTTCACCGAGGCCCTGCAGAAGGCCATGCGCTCCCTGGAGCAGAAGGGCTCGTCCTTCTCCTTCGCGCGCCCGGAGCTCGACGACGCCGGCCTGGACCGGCTCGTCGAGGCCGCCCGCACGCCCACGACGGAGCGGATCCAGCAGGTCCAGCAGGCCCTGCTGGCCGGCGCCTCCGTCGACCGGCTCTACGAGGCCACGGGCATCGACCCCTGGTTCCTGGACCAGATCGTGCTGCTCAACGAGGTCGCCGAGGTCGTGCGCGAGGACACCGACCTCACCCCCAAGACCCTGCGACTGGCCAAGCGGCACGGCTTCTCCGACACGCAGATCGGGGAGCTCGCCCACCTGGACGAGGCCGTGGTGCGCGGCGTGCGCCACGCCCTGGGGATCCGCCCCGTGTTCAAGACGGTGGACACGTGCGCGGCCGAGTTCGAGGCCTTCACCCCCTACCACTACTCCTCCTACGACGAGGAGAGCGAGGTGGGGGAGCACCAGAAGCCGTCGGTGATGATCCTGGGCTCGGGGCCCAACCGGATCGGGCAGGGCATCGAGTTCGACTACTCGTGCGTGCACGCGTCCATGGCGCTGCGCGAGGCCGGGCACGAGACCGTCATGGTCAACTGCAATCCCGAGACCGTCTCGACCGACTACGACGTCTCCACGCGGCTGTACTTCGAGCCGCTGACGTTCGAGGACGTCATGGAGGTCGTCGAGACCGAGCGCCGCACCGGCGGCCTGCTCGGGGTGTTCGTGCAGCTGGGCGGGCAGACGCCGCTCAAGCTCGCCGCCCAGCTCAAGGCGGCCGGGGTGCCCGTGCTGGGCACCACCCCGGAGGCCATCGACCTCGCCGAGGACCGGGGCGAGTTCGCCCGCGTGCTCGCCGAGGCGGGGCTGCGCCAGCCCAAGAACGGCACGGCATCGACGTTCGAGGAGGCCAAGCGGATCGCCGACGAGATCGGCTACCCGGTGCTCGTGCGCCCCTCCTACGTCCTGGGCGGACGCGGCATGGAGATCGTCTACGAGGAGGCCGCGCTGGCGCGCTACCTCCGCAACGCCACGGAGGTCTCTGCCGCGCGGCCCGCGCTGATCGACAAGTTCCTCGAGGACGCCGTGGAGATCGACGTGGACGCGCTCTACGACGGCGAGCAGCTCTACGTCGGCGGGGTCATGGAGCACATCGAGGAGGCCGGGATCCACTCCGGGGACTCGGCGTGCACCCTGCCCTCGATCACCCTGGGCCCCGACGTCGTCGAGCGGGTGCGCGAGGCGACCCTGGCCATCGCCCAGGGCGTGGGGGTGCGCGGGCTGATCAACATCCAGTTCGCCATGGCCTCCGACATCCTGCACGTCATCGAGGCCAACCCGCGCGCCTCCCGCACGGTGCCGTTCGTCTCCAAGGCCACGGGCGTGCAGCTGGCCAAGGCCGCCGCGCTCATCGGCACCGGCGCGACCGTCGCCGAGCTGCGCGCGCAGGGCATGCTGCCCGAGCGCGTCGACGGGTCCACGCTGCCGGCCTCGGCCCCGGTGGCCGTGAAGGAGGCCGTGCTGCCCTTCGCCCGGTTCCGCACCGCCGAGGGCGCCGTGGTCGACTCCCTGCTCGGGCCCGAGATGCGCTCCACGGGCGAGGTCATGGGACTGGACAAGTACTTCGACACGGCCTTCGCCAAGGCGCAGGCGGCGGCGAACGTGTCCCTGCCGACCTCGGGGCGGATCTTCGTCTCCGTGGCGAACAAGGACAAGCGTGCCTCGATCTCCTACGTGCGCATGTTCAAGGACCTCGGCTTCCAGGTGCTGGCCACGCGCGGGACGGCGGACGTGCTGCGCCGCAACGGCATCGAGTCGACCGTGGTCCGCAAGATCCGGGAGGCCGGCCCGGGCGAGCAGACGATCGTGGACCTCATCACCGCCGGGCAGATCGACCTGATCTTCAACACCCCCGCCGACGGCGCGGCGCGCCACGACGGCTACGAGATCCGGGCGGCCGCCACGAGCGTGGGCGTGCCGCTGATGACGACGGTCTCGGTGCTGGGCGCGGCACTGCAGGCGGTCACGGCGCTGCGCGCCTACACGTGGGACGTGACCAGCCTGCAGGAGCACGAGCGGCGGCTCGGCGCCCTGCTGCGCGCCGAGGAGCCCGAGGTGGTCCGTGCCTGAGGCGGCACAGGGCGCCGGGCCGGCCCGCGACCCCTTCGGCGCACGGCTGGGCCGGGCCATGGACGAGCACGGGCCGCTGTGCGTGGGCATCGACCCGCACCCCGGTCTGCTCGACGACTGGGGCCTGCCGCCGACCGCCGAGGGCGTGCGGAGCTTCACGCTCACGGTGCTCGAGGCCGCGGCCGGGCACGCCGCGGCGATCAAGCCGCAGGTGGCCCTCTACGAGCCCTACGGGGCGGCGGGCTTCGCCGTGCTCGAGGAGCTGTTCGACGCAGCCCGGGGCGCGGGGCTGCTGACGGTCGCCGACGCCAAGCGCGGCGACATCGGGTCGACCATGGAGGCCTACGCGGCCGCGTGGCTGGGGGAGGGCTCCCCGCTCGCCGCGGACGCCGTGACGCTGAGCCCCTACCTGGGCTTCGAGTCCCTGCGCCCGGCCCTGGACCTCGCGGCCCGCACCGGACGCGGCACGTTCGTGCTGGCGCTGACCTCCAACCCCGAGGGGCCCTCCGTCCAGCACGTGGGCGGGACGGCGTCGGTGGCCCGCGGGGTGTGCGAGGCGGCGGCGGCCGAGAACACGCGGCGGCTCGGCGACGCGCCGGCGCTCCCGCGAGAGGGCCTGGGCCCGTGCGGTCTCGTGGTGGGGGCCACCGTGGGCGACGCGCCCGGCCGGCTCGGCGTCGACCTCGCCGCCGTGCGCGGTCCGCTGCTGGCCCCCGGGTACGGGGCCCAGGGCGCCCGCGCCGAGGAGCTCCCGGGCGTGTTCGGCGTCGCGGCGGGGCAGGTGCTGGCCGCCTCGAGCCGGGCGATCCTGCGCGAGGGACCGGGTGTGCCGGCGCTGCGGGAGGCGGTGCGCCGCTCGGCGGAAGAGCTCGCGGCGGCCCTCGGCTGAGGTCGGCGGGTCCCCGGAGACGGGACCGGCCGACGACTTCCCAGGTCACGTGACGGTCGTGTCTGCTTGCTGTGCATTGTTTTTCATGTAGTTTCATCTGCAAACGGGCTGTCCGTCCCACCGCGGGACGGGGGCTGCGGCCCGTGGCGACGAGGAGGAACCACATGGCACTGCGTCCGCTGAGCGACGACGAGCGGGCCGCCGCGCGGGAGAAGGCTACCCGTGCCCGGACGGCCCGCGCCGAGGTCAAGAAGGGCCTGCGCGAGAGGAGGATGTCGGTGGCCGACATCCTCGAGCGCGCGGACCAGGACGAGGCGGTGAGCCGGCTGAAGGTCACCGACCTGCTGGAGTCGGTCCCCGGCATCGGCCAGGTCCGCTCGGCGGCCATCATGGACGAGCTCGGCATCGCCCGTACGCGGCGCCTGCGGGGCCTCGGGGTGCACCAGCGCAAGGCGCTCATCGCGTACCTCGACCGCTGAGCCGGCCCGGGCGGGGACCGGTCGGCCGGGGCCCGGGGTCACGGACCGCGCGACCACGTGCCCGGCGGCCATCGGCCGGAGCGGGCATCGGCTAGATTGGGGGAAACACCCGCCCCAGGAGGATGCCTGTGAGTCCCGACGCGCCACGTGCCGCGCGCCCGTCCCTGACCGTGCTCGCCGGTCCCACGGCCGTGGGCAAGGGCACGGTCTCGACCTACGTACGGGACCACTACCCGCAGGTCTGGCTGTCCGTCTCGGCCACGACCCGGGACCCTCGCCCGGGGGAGGTCGACGGGGTGCACTACTTCTTCGTCTCCGACGAGGAGTTCGACGCGATGGCCCGCGACGGCCGGCTGCTCGAGTGGGCCGTGGTGCACAACACGCACCGCTACGGAACCCTGCGCTCGACGGTCGAGCGCGCGCTCGAGGGCGGGCGCAGCGTCCTGCTGGAGATCGACCTGCAGGGCGCGCGACAGGTCCGCAACACCATGCCGGAGGCGAATTTCGTGTTCCTCGCCCCGCCCAGCTGGGACGAGATGGTCGCCCGGCTGGTGGGCCGGGGCACCGAGACGGCCGACGAACAGCGGGTCCGGCTCGAAACCGCTAAACTGGAGCTCGCGGCAGAGCCGGAGTTCGACCACACGGTCGTCAACGACCGCGTCGAGCGCGCCGCCGCCGAACTCGTGCAGCTCATGGGCATCGACCCCGAGCCGACATCCTGAAGCCGACCACACCGTCTGGAGCAATCGCTTGTCTACCCACACCGAAGGCATCATCAACCCGCCGATCGACGCCCTGCTGAAGAAGTCCGACTCCAAGTACGGGCTGGTCATCTTCGGGGCGCGCCGTGCGCGGCAGATCAATGCCTACTACTCGCAGCTCCACGAGGGCCTCTTCGAGTACGTCGGCCCGCTCGTGGACACCCAGCTGAACGAGAAGCCGCTGTCCATCGCCCTGCGGGAGATCGACGAGGGCCTCATCGAGGGCCGCCCGGTCGAGCACGCCGGCTTCGCCGAGAACGGCCAGCTCACCACCGAGCAGGACCTCGCGGCGGACGTCTTCGGCGCCGACTTCTTCGCCCAGAGCTCCGAGGAGCCGGCCGCGGACTTCGCGGCGGACACCACCTTCTCCGACGACGCCGGAGTCGACTTCTCCGCCGGCGCCCAGGAGGCCGAGCCCGTGGGCGACCTGCCCGGCGACGGCACGGACAACCCGGCCGACGGCGCCGGCGACGCCGCGGACGCGGCCCCGGAAGAGCCGGGACGGGCCCCCGGGGACCTCCAGGACCAGTGACCCTGCTGGGAGCACCCCGGCGGAGCCCGGCGGCATGAAGGTCGTCCTCGGCGTCGGCGGCGGGATCGCCGCGTACAAGGCGGCGCTGCTGCTGCGGCTGTTCACCGAGGGCGGCCACACCGTGGTGCCCGTGCCCACCGAGGCGGCGCTGCGGTTCGTGGGCGCCCCCACGTGGGAGGCCCTGTCCGGGCAGAAGGTCAGCGCGGACGTGTTCGACCGCGTGGACGAGGTCAACCACGTCCACCAGGGCCAGACCGCGGACCTCGTCGTCGTCGCGCCCGCCACCGCCGACCTCCTGGCGCGCGCCGCCCACGGCCACGCCGACGACCTGCTGACCACCACCCTGCTGGCCACGCGCGCCCCCGTGCTCTACGCCCCGGCCATGCACACCGAGATGTGGCTGCACCCGGCCGTCCAGGCCAACGTGGCCCTGCTGCGCGCCCACGGGCACACCGTCCTGGAGCCCGCGGTCGGCCGGCTCACCGGCCCGGACACCGGGCCCGGCCGGCTGCCCGAGCCCGAGGTCATCCACGACGCCGCCCTGCGCCTGGCCGCCCGCGAGGACACGGGTGAGGGCCCGTTGGCCGGGGTGCGGGTGCTCGTCAGCGCCGGCGGCACCCGTGAGCCGCTGGACCCCGTCCGGTTCCTCGGCAACCGCTCCTCGGGCAAGCAGGGCGTGGCGATCGCCGCGGCGGCCCGGGACGCCGGCGCGGACGTGACGCTGGTGGCGGCGCACCTCGAGACCCCCGTCCCCGCCGGCGTGGAGGTCGTCCACACCGGCACGGCCGAGCAGCTGCGCCGGGCGTGCGTGCGGGCCGCCGCGCGCGCCGACGTCGTGGTGATGGCCGCCGCGGTCGCCGACTACCGCCCCGCGCGGGCCGCCGACGCCAAGCTGAAGAAGGCCGAGGACGGGACCAACCCCGTGATCGAGCTCGTGCGCAATCCCGACGTCCTGCGGGAGCTCGTGGACCTGCGCAACACCGCGCGGCGCCGTCAGCTGCTCGTGGGCTTCGCCGCCGAGACCGGGGACGCCGAGACCGACCCCCTGACGTTCGGGCGGCAGAAGCTCGCGCGCAAGGGCTGCGACCTGCTGGCGGTGAACCAGGTGGGGGAGAACCTCGTGTTCGGCCAGGACACCACCGTGCTGACCGTGCTCAGCGCGGACGGCGGGCCCGAGGTCGTGCTCGAGGGGGGCAAGGACGAGGTCGCCCGGGGGCTCGTGGAACGGATCGGCCGGGAACTGGCCTCCGTCCGGGCCTGAGGCGCCCGGCCGGGCACCCCGACCCCGCTGTCCCGCGCGGGGTCCGCGCCGACGTCCCGGGACGCGTGAGGCGTCCGGGCGTCCGGGGCGGACGGTAGTGTGGTCTCCCGTGAGCGAGACGACCCAGCACCTGAGACTGTTCACCTCCGAGTCCGTCACGGAGGGCCACCCCGACAAGATCTGCGACCAGATCAGCGACTCCATCCTGGACGACCTTCTGCGCCAGGACCCGGAGTCCTCCGTGGCCGTCGAGACCATGGTGACCACGGGGCTGGTGCACGTGGCCGGGGAGGTCAAGACCCGCGGGTACGTGGAGATCCCCAACGTGGTCCGCAAGACGCTGCTGGACATCGGCTACAACTCCGCGGTGCACGGCTTCGACGGCGAGTTCTGCGGGGTGTCGATCAGCGTGGGCGAGCAGTCCCCGGAGATCTACGAGGGCGTCTTCAACTCCCTCGAGGTGCGGGAGGGCACCGCCGTGGACGCCCGGGACGCCCAGGGAGCAGGCGACCAGGGCCTGATGTTCGGCTACGCCTCGGACGAGACCGAGGTGCTCATGCCGGCGCCGATCTGGATCGCCCACCGGCTCTCGGAACAGCTCACCCGCGTGCGCAAGGCCGCCGTGCTGCCGGGCCTGCGCCCCGACGGCAAGACACAGGTGACCCTCGGCTACGACGGCGACCGGCCCGTGGCCGTCGACACCGTGGTCGTCTCCTCCCAGCACGCGGAGGGCTACGACCTCGATCAGCTGGCCTCGGACCTGCGCCAGAGCGTGATCACCCCCGTGCTCGAGGAGACCGGACTGGACCTGTCCGGGACCAAGGTGATCATCAACCCCGCCGGCAACTTCGTGCGCGGCGGCCCGGTGGGCGACGCCGGTCTGACCGGGCGCAAGATCATCGTGGACACCTACGGGGGGATGGCCCGTCACGGCGGCGGGGCCTTCTCCGGCAAGGACCCCTCGAAGGTGGACCGCTCCGCCGCCTACGCCATGCGGTGGGTGGCCAAGAACGTCGTGGCCGCCGGTCTGGCCGGGCGCGTCGAGGTCCAGGTCGCCTACGCGATCGGCCGCGCCCACCCCGTGGGGCTCTACGTCGAGACGTTCGGCACCGAGACCGTCGACCCGTTCCGGATCGAGCGCGCCATCCGCGAGGTGTTCGACCTGCGGCCGCTGGCGATCATCGAGGACCTCGACCTCAAGCGGCCCATCTACGCGCGCACGGCCGCGCACGGGCACTTCGGCCGGACGGAGCCCGAGTTCACCTGGGAGCGCACCGACCGGGTCGCGGACCTGCGGTCGGCCGCCGGGGCCTGAGCGTGCACCCGGAGGACCCCGGTGCCGCCGCGGAGCAGCCGCGGCAGCTGTCGCTCCTCTCGGGTTACCCGCCCACCCCGCCCCGGCCCGACGACAAGGGGGTGGGCGCCGCACGACCGGCCGAGCACGACCCCGTGGCCAGGGTGCTGCTGGACACCCACGTCCCGCACCTGGACCGGCCGTTCGACTACGCGGTGCCCGCCGATCTCGCGGCCGAGGCGGTGCCGGGGGCCCGGGTCAAGGTGAGCTTCGCGGGACAGGAGCTCACCGGCTTCGTCCTGGAGCGCACGGCCGACTCGCAGTTCATGCAGCGGCTCCAGCCGCTGCGCCGCGTCCTCTCCCCGCTGCCCGTGCTCACGCCCGCCGTCGCCCGGCTCGCCGAGGACGTCGCGGCCCGCTCGGCCGGGACGGTGGCCGACGTCGTGCGCGTAGCCGTCCCGCCCCGGGTGGCGCGCGTGGAGAAGGAGGTCGAGCAGCGCCTGGCGGAGACGCCGGCCCACTCCACCGGCCTGTCCCCGCAGGCCCCCGGGCCCTCCCACGACCCCGCGCTGGCCGACTACGCCGGCGGGGCCGCCTTCCTGGCCGAGCTGGGCGGCGGGGGCTCCCCGCGCGCCGTGGTGGAAGTGATGCCCTCGCACCCGGCGCACGACTGGACGGACGTGCTGGCCGCCGCCGTGGGCGCCGCCTGGCGGGCCGGCCGCGGCGCGGTGGCGGTCGTGCCGGACCAGAAGGCTCTCGCGCGGCTGGAGCGCTCGGTCGTGGACGAGATCGGCGCAGAGCACGTCGTGCGGCTGCACGCCGACGACGGGCCGACCCAGCGGTACCGGGCGTTCCTCGCCGCGGCGACGGGTCAGGTCCGGGTGGTCATCGGCACCCGGTCGGCCGCCTACGCCCCCGTGGACGACCTCGGGCTCGTGTGCTGCTACGACGACGGCGACGAGAACCTCGTGGAGCAGCGCGCCCCCTACCAGCACGTGCGGGACGTGCTCCTGCTGCGCGCCGAACGCACCGGGTGCGCGGCGCTGTTCGCCGGACACGCCGTGAGCCCCGAGGCGCAGCGGCTCGTGGCCTCCGGGTGGGCGCGGCGGCTGGCCCCGGCCCGGGACGTGCTGCGCCTGCACATGCCGCGGATCGTCTCGACCGCCGACTCCTGGCACGCCGCCCGCGACCCCCTGGCCTCCCGGGCCCGGCTGCCCGAGGCCGCCTACCGCGCGGCCCGGGAGGGCCTCGAACGGGGTCCCGTGCTCGTCCAGGTGGCCCGGGCCGGCTACGCCCCGCACCTGGCGTGCGAGCGGTGCCGGGAGCCGGCCCGCTGCGTCCACTGCGAGGGTCCGCTGGGGGTGGTGAGCCGCCGGGGCGTGCCGCGCTGCGGCTGGTGCGGACGCTCGGCCCACTCGTGGACGTGCGCCGTGTGCGGCTCCGCGCGGATGCGCCTGGTCACGGTCGGTGCACTGCGCACCGCCGAGGAACTGGGCCGTGCCTTCCCCCAGGTGCCCGTGGTGGCGTCCTCCGGGGAGGCCGTGCGCACCGTCGTGCCGGCCACCCCCGCCCTGGTCGTGGCCACCCCGGGAGCCGAGCCGGTGGCCGAAGGCCGCTACTCGGCCGGGCTGCTGCTGGACGGCAACCAGATGCTCATGCGCCCCGCCCTGCGCGCCGCGGAGCAGACGCTGCGCCGCTGGTTCAACGCGGCCGCGCTCGTGCGGCGCGCGCGCGACGGGGGAGTCGTGGTGGTCACCGCCGAGCACGAGTCCGCGGTCGGTGCGCTCGTGCGCTGGGACCCCGCGGGGCACGCCGAGCGGGAGCTCGCGGAGCGCCAGGCCCTGGGGTTGCCGCCCGCGGTCCGCTCGGCCGCGCTGACCGGCCCCGCACCGGCCGTCGCAGCGTTCCTGGCCGACCTCCGGCTGCCACCCGCCGTGCGCGTCATCGGGCCCACACCGGTCGAGGAGCACGAGTCCGGCCGCGACGGAGAGCCCGCCCCGCACCGGGTGCTGCTGTTCTTCGGCTACGGGGTCGCCGCGGAGGTGACCCGGCGGCTGCGAGCCACCCGGTCCAAGGCCTCCGCGCTGCGCAAGCACGGCCCCGTGCAGGTGCGCTGCGACGTCACCGACCTGCTGTGACGCGGGTGCATCGGGCGGGGTCCTGCCGGTAGGGCCGGAGCCGCTGCCGGGGTCGACACCGTGCGCTCCGCGGCCGGGTGGCCCCCGGTGGTGGGCTGCGCGGAGCCGGAGGGGTACGGGCCGATCCCGGACAGCGTGGCCGCCTGGATCGCGGATCAGGGCCGGACGTCCTCGTCGGCGGGAACGTCGACCGGAACAGCGGGGTGTCGCCCGTGCGCGTTTCGGCGTCGCCCGTGCACGCCTCGGGCCACCTCGAGCAGGGCGGTCGCCGAGTCGGTCCAGGACCAGGCCCGGGCGCGGTCGAGGCCGGCGAGCACCTGCCGGCGGCGGTGGGCCGGGTCCTCGAGCGCCCGGACCGCGGCGGCGAACCCGGCGTCGTCGTCGGGGGCGACGAAGGAGGCTGCCTCACCGGCGACCTCACGGAAGATCGGCAGGTCGCTGCACACCACCGGGGTGCCCGCCGCGAGGGCCTCCACGACCGGCAGTCCGTAGCCCTCGGCGCGGGAGGCCGTCAGCAGGGCGGCCGCTCGCCCCAGCAGCTCCGTGTACCGGGCCTCCGAGACCCCGTCGTGGAAGACCACCCGCGCCCCGGCCGGCACGAGGGACTCGAGCTCGGCGCGGCGGGCGGGGGAGATCCCGGAGAGCAGGTGCAGCTCGTGGTCGGGCAGCCGCCCGGCGACGCGCAGCAGCGTCTCGACGTTCTTGTACGGCAGGAAGGACCCCATGTAGAGCAGCACCCGGTCGGGGCGGGCCGGTCGCTCCAGGGCCGCCTGGGGATCGACGACGGAGCCGGGCCGGGGCGCATTGGGCACCACGTGCACGGGCCGGCGGGTGAGCCGGTGCTCGGCGATCAGTGCCCGGGTGGTCCGCGAGACGGTGACCACGGCGTCGGCCCGGTCCAGCAGCAGCCGCTGTGGCCACCAGGCCCGGTGGTAGAGCCGCCAACCCGCACGGACCGCTGCCGGAAGGTCGCCGGGGGGCTGGGGATGGTCGTAGTAGATCAGGTCGTGCAGGGTGAGGATCAGACCGTGACGGCGGCCGACGGAGCCCATGGTCTGCATGGGGGAGTACACGACGTCGGGGGCGTACCGGTTGACCACCAGTGCGGTGGCGGCCTCCGCCGCCGAGACCGGTGAGGGGCCGGAGACGTGCGGGAGGTCGGGGAGCATCGCGAGCTGGCGGCGGTCGCTGACCAGCATGGCCAGCTCCAGCCCGGGGTCCTCGGCGGCCAGGTCCGCGGTGGCCGCGAGCAGGCTCGCGCCGTAGCGGCTGATCCCGTCGTGGCGGCCCGGACGGGTGTAGCGCGCGTCGAAGAGCAGCCTCACCGCCGCCGCTCCCGGCGCACGATGCGCTGCAGCCCGGTGAACTGGCTGGTGTTCGGGGCGGCGAGGTCGGCGGCAGGCAGCTGGTCGTGCAGCTCGACCGGCTCCGGGGCCGGGGAGGTGAGGAAGTCGCGGACCAGCTCGGCGGCGCGCGCCGGCGCCTCGTAGTGGATGAGGTGGCCCACGCCCTCCAGCACCTCGAGGCGGTGGCGTCGGATCCAGGAGGCCATGCGGCGCTGGTCGGCCACGGACCCGATCTCGTCCTCGTCGCCGACGACGAGCAGCGTGGGCATGGTCAGCCGCACCGCCACCTCCGCGACCGTGTGCGAGATCGAGGCCTCGTAGGCCTGCATCAGGACGTCCCGGTCCGGAACGGGGGTGAAGTAGGCCCGGTGCTGGTGACGGACGTAGCCGCGGACCTGCGGGTCCTGGGACTTGGTCATGACCTCGCTCATCGCATCCGTGACCAGCCCGCTGGAGAGCAGTCGCCGCCCCAGGGGCCCGGGCAGGGCCCGGCCGAGCCGGTAGTACGTGGCGGTGAGCCGGCTGAGCACCGCCTGCTCGCCGTCCAGGGGCGGGCGGCAGATCGGGTTGACCAGCACGAGGCGCTCCACCATGGCCGGGTGCGCCGCGGCGAAGTGCGCCGCGAGCACGGATCCGAAGGAGTGGCCCAGCACCACGATGCCGTGCCCGACCCGTCCCGCCCGGGACGTGCCCGCGCTGTCGTCGTCGCCGGCCGTGCCGCCGGGTACCGGGTCGTCGGGGATCCTGCCGTCGTGCACCGCACCGCCGGTGAGGTCCTCGACGAAACCGCGGAGGAACTCCACGTAGCCGGCGACGTCGTGCGGACGGTCGGGGAACGGCTCGGAGCGTCCGAATCCGGGCAGGTCGGGGACGACGACGTGGTAGTGCTCGCGCAGCCGGTCGGCGACCAGCTGCAGGCCGTGGTGGTCGCCGCGGAAGCCGTGCACCATCAGCAGCAGCGGCTTCGGCCGACGGTCGACGTCGTAGAACCAGTAGCGCACCTTGTGCCCGTCCAGGACCGTGCTGCGCCTCTCCGCGGCGGGGTTCTGCAGCGTACTGCCCGGCACGTCGCCGCCCGGCCCGACGTGCGGTCTCCCGGTCCCTTCCGCCATGATCGCCTCCCTGCGGGCCTCGGGAGCGCCCGGTGCGTCCCGGCCCGGTGTCGATGCTAGCGGCTGCGGCCCGTGGGCCCGGCGCCGCTGGGCTACCATGGGACGGATTCCACCACCGTCGGCGCGCGCCGGGACCCCGTGATGCCCGGCCGCCGACGCGTCCGCGCGCGGCCCGTCCGGGCCGCGCCCACGACCGCGAAGGCGAGGACCGTGACCGAACAGCAGACCACGACCGAGAGCACCGGCTACGACTTCCGCGCCATCGAGGCGAAGTGGCCGTCGTTCTGGGACGAGCAGAGGGTCTTCGAGCCGGTCGACGACGGGTCCCGGGAGCGCCGCTACGTCCTGGACATGTTCCCCTACCCCTCCGGGGACCTGCACATGGGCCACGCGGAGGCCTTCGCGATGGGCGACGTGGTGGCCCGGTACTGGCGTCAGCGCGGCTACGACGTGCTGCACCCCATCGGCTGGGACTCCTTCGGGCTGCCCGCCGAGAACGCGGCGATCAAGCGCAACGCGCACCCGGCGGAGTGGACCTACGCGAACATCGAGACGCAGAAGGCCTCCTTCAAGCGCTACGGGATCAGCGTGGACTGGAGCCGCGAGCTGCACACCTCCGACCCGGAGTACTACCGGTGGACGCAGTGGCTGTTCCTGCAGTTCCACCGCCGGGGCCTGGCCTACCGCAAGAACCACCCCGTCAACTGGTGCCCCACGGACCAGACGGTGCTCGCCAACGAGCAGGTCGTCAACGGCGCCTGCGAGCGCTGCCACACCCCGGTGACCAAGAAGGCCCTCAACCAGTGGTACTTCAAGATCACCGACTACGCCGACCGGCTGCTCGAGGACATGACCGAGCTCGAGGGCCACTGGCCCGAGCGCGTGCTGGCGATGCAGCGCAACTGGATCGGCAGGTCCGAGGGCGCCCACGTGCAGTTCCTCATCGAGGGTGCAGGGGACGGCGGGGCCGACCGCGAGGTCACGGTCTTCACGACCCGGCCCGACACCCTCTACGGCGCGACGTTCTTCGTGGTCGCCGCCGACGCCGAGCTGGCCGACCGGATCGTGGCCCCGGAGCACGCGGAGGAGCTGCGCGCCTATCAGGAGCAGGTCAAGGCCCTCTCGGACATCGAGCGCCAGGCCACCGACCGGGAGAAGACGGGCGTGTTCCTGGGCCGGTACGCCGTGAACCCGCTCAACGGCGAGAAGCTGCCCGTGTGGGCCGCCGACTACGTGCTCGCCGACTACGGCACCGGCGCGATCATGGCCGTGCCCGCCCACGACCAGCGCGACCTCGACTTCGCCCGGGCCTTCGACCTGCCCGTGCGGGCCGTGCTGGACACCGGCGAGGAGGACCCGGCGGTCACCGGCGTCGCGACGACGGGCGAGGGCACGCTGATCAACTCGGGCGAGCTGTCCGGGCTCGCGAAGGCCGAGGCCATCGAGACGGCGATCGGCACGGTCGAGGCAGCCGGCACCGGCCACCGCCAGGTCAACTACCGGCTGCGGGACTGGCTGCTGTCCCGGCAGCGGTTCTGGGGAGCGCCCATCCCGATCGTGCACTGCGGCTCGTGCGGCGAGGTCCCCGTGCCGGAGGACCAGCTGCCCGTGCGGCTGCCCGAGGACCTGCGCGGCGAGCAGCTGGCCCCCAAGGGCCGGTCCCCGCTCGCGGCGGTGGAGTCCTGGGTGCACGTGGACTGCCCGTCCTGCGGCGGGCCCGCCGAGCGCGACACCGACACGATGGACACCTTCGTGGACTCCTCCTGGTACTACCTGCGCTACATCTCCCCGAACGACGAGCAGGCGGCGTTCGACCCGGAGCGGACCCGCCGGTGGCTGCCGGTGGACCAGTACGTGGGCGGGGTCGAGCACGCGATCCTGCACCTGCTCTACTCCCGGTTCTTCACGAAGGTCCTCTTCGACCTCGGGCTGGTGGACTTCACGGAACCGTTCAAGGCGCTGCTCAACCAGGGGCAGGTGCTCAACGGCGGGAAGGCCATGTCCAAGTCCCTGGGCAACGGCGTGGACCTCGGCGAGCAGCTGGACGCCTTCGGAGTGGACGCCGTGCGCCTGACCATGGTCTTCGCCTCCCCGCCCGAGGACGACGTCGACTGGGCCGACGTCTCCCCGCAGGGCGCCCAGAAGTTCCTCGCCCGTGCGTGGCGCCTGGCGCAGGACGTCACGAGCGAGCCCGGCGCCGACCCCGCGGCCGGTGACCGCACCGTGCGCCGGGCCGCCCACCGCGCCGTGGAGGACTCCGCGCAGCTGCTGGACGCGGGGAAGTTCAACGTGGTCGTCGCCAAGGCCATGGAGCTCGTCAACGTGGTGCGCAAGGCGGTCGACTCCGGCTGCGGACCCGCCGACCCGGCCGTCCGCGAGGCCGTGGAGGCCGTGGCGGTGCTGCTCTCGCTGGTCGCCCCCTACACGGCCGAGGACATGTGGCACCAGCTGGGCCGCGAGGGCTCCGTCGTCGTCGCCGGCTGGCCGACCGTGGACCCGGCGCTTCTCGTGGACGACACCGTGACCGCCGTGGTGCAGATCAAGGGCAAGGTCCGGGACCGGCTCGAGGTGCCCGTGGACATCGGCGAGGAGGCCCTGCGCGAGCTCGCCCTGGGCTCGGAGACGATCCGCCGGCAGCTGGGCGACGCCGAGATCCGCAAGGTCATCGTGCGGGCCCCCAAGCTCGTCAACATCGTCGCCTGACCCCCCGGCCCGCCCGAGCGCCCCGACTCCCGGGTGAGCGCCCGGAGCATCGCCGCCGTCACCGCCGCCGTCACAGCCGTCCCGCCCCGCGGGACTCGGGGCGCGCGCCGCCGTGGTCGGGAGGCTCTCCCTCGGCCACGGCCGCACTCGGTCGACGTCGAGGGCTGAGCCGGCCTGCACAGACCGGGAAACACCGCCCCGGCGTCCCCAGGTCCTCCACGGGCAGCCGCGGGGGTGCGGCCGCCGAGGTTGGCTGGGCCCATGACCACGCCCCGTGCCCGCCCGACCTCCGCCGATCGTCCCCGCCCGGACGGTACCGCGGCACCGGGTGAGCGGCTGGCCGCGCTCCTGGCGGAGGCCGGCGGCGACGCCGCTGCCGGCCCGTCCGTGTCCACCGACGACCCCGACCCGGGTCCGGCGCACCGGTGGGAGGTCGCCGCCCGCACCCGCGTCCCCGTCCCCCTGCTGCTGCTCGCCGCGGCGGGGCTGGCCGTCCTCGCCTGGAGCCTCCTCGGGGCCGGTGGCGACCCGGTGCCGGACGGGACCGGACGTCCTGTGCTCGCCGACGTGAGCGCCGACGACGAGGCCCCGGACGGCCCGGAGCCCTCGCCCGCAGGCGGCCCGGAGGACCCGCTCGCCACGCCCGGCGGGGGCGTCGCCGCATCGCCCTCGCCCGGGCCGCGGCTCGCCGTGCACGTGACGGGCGAGGTCGCCCGGCCCGGCGTCGTGCAGGTCGACCGGGGCGCGCGCGTCGTGGACGCCGTCGAGGCCGCCGGGGGACTCACGGAGCACGCCGCCACCGCGGCCGTGAACCTGGCCGCGCCCGTGGCCGACGGCCAGCAGGTGCTCGTCCCCGACGCCCGCGCGGCGCCCGCGCACGGCCCGCTCCCCGAGGGCACCGGGGCGGCGCCGCCGCCCGGGGCGCCGGCGGCCGGTGCCCCGGCCGGTCCCGTGAACCTCAACACCGCCTCCGCCCAGGAGCTGGAGACCCTGCCCAGGATCGGCCCGGTGCTCGCCGGGCGGATCGTGGCGTTCCGGGAGCAGCAGGGCGGCTTCGCCGTCGTCGAGGAGCTCGACGCCGTTCCGGGCATCGGTCCCACGCTGATGGAGGCCCTGCTGCCGCTGGTGACCGTGTGAGGAGCCCCGCGGTCTGGTGGTCACGTGCCCTCGAGCACCAGCAGCACCGCGAAGCCCGCGCCGCGAGGTGCACGTGGGACCTCCGCCTCGTGCCCGCCGCCCTCGGCGCATGGCTCACCGGTGTGCTCGCGGCCCACCGTCCCCTCATGGAGGCCGCGGCCGGGGCCGGGCTGGGGTTGCTGGTGCTCGTGCTCGTGGGCGCCCTCGCCCACGCCGTTCGGACCGGTCCGCACCCCGGGTGGGAACCGTGGCGGGCCGCGCCCTGGTCCGCCGCAGCACTCGGCGCCCTGGCGGTGCTGGCCGTGCTGCTGAGCACCGGGGCCGCCCACCGCGGGACCACCGCGGGCGTGCTCGGGGACGCCCTCGCCGACGGCGCAGCCATGAGCGTCACCGCCGAGGTCACCGAGCGGCCCCGGCGCTGGAGCTCGCCGGCTCCGACCGGGGCGGAGGGCGAGGACCGTGCGGGAGTGACGGTCGACCTGGCCCTGGAGGAGGTCGTCCACGACGGCCGCAGCGCGCGCACCGGCGTGAACGCCACCGTTTTCGCGGACGGACCGTCCTGGAGCCGCCTCGTCCCCGGTGAGCGGATCGCCGCCGTCGTCACCGCCGTTCCGGACCGGCCCCCGGGAACAGTGCTCCTGCGCGCCGAGGCCCCGCCCCGCCCGGTGCCCGCTGCCGCTCCCACGGCACGGGACCGGGTCCGCGAGCGCTTCGTGCTGTCCACGGCGGGACTCGGCCCGGACGCCGCGGGGCTGCTGCCGGGGATGACCTTCGGCGAGCGCTCCGGCATCGGCCCGGACCTCGACCAGGACATGCGCGACACCGGGCTCACCCACCTCACCGCGGTCTCGGGGGCCAACTGCGCGCTCGTCACCGTCCTGGCCGGTCACACCGCCCTGGCCCTCGGGGCCAGACGGCGCGCCTGCCTGCTCGCCGGACTGGGCGCGCTCGCCGCCTTCGTCGTCCTGGTGGGCCCCGACCCGTCCGTGCTCCGGGCCGCCACGATGGGTGGTCTCGCCGCCCTGAGCCTCCTCGCGGGACGGCCCGCCGTGTCCCTGGCCGGTCTGAGCGGAGCGGTGGTCGTGCTCGTGGTCGCCCGTCCGGCGCTGGCCGCCGAGTTCGGGTTCGTGCTCTCCGTGCTCGCCACCGCCGGCATCGTGGTCACCGGACGGCCCCTCGCCCGGTGGCTGGGCACCGCGGTGCCCGACCCGCTCGCCGCGGCCCTCGCCGTCCCGGTGGCCGCGCAGCTGTGGTGCGCCCCGGTGCTCGTCCTGCTCCAGCCGGACGTCCCCCTGTACGCGCTCCCGGCCAACGTCCTGGCGGCCCCGTTCGTCCCCCTGGTGACCGTCTGCGGACTCCTCGGGCTCCTGGTGCTCGGACTGCCCGCCGGCACCGAACTCGCGCTCGCACCGCTCACGGCGGGAGCCGCCGGCACCCGTGTCATCGCGGCCATCGCCCGGGGGTTCGCCGGTGCGCACGGGGCACTGGCCCCGTGGCCCGACGGCCTGCCGGGAGTGCTGCTCATGGCGGTGCTGAGCGCCTCCGGGATCGCCGCCGTGCACGCCGTGGACGTCCGCCGGCGCCGGCCCGGCCCGGACGCGGGCCTGCTGCGCAGCGGCCCCGCTCCGCGGGCCGCCCCGGAACGGACCTGGCGGCGGCGCCGCCGACGCGCCACGGTCGCCGCGCTCCTGCTGCTCGTCATGCTGGGACTCGCCCTCCGGGCGGTCGTGGGCGCCCACCGTCCGGCGCCGGCGTGGGAGGCCGTGGTCTGCGACGTCGGGCAGGGGGACGCCCTCCTGCTGCGCACCGCTCCGGGGAAGGCCGTGCTCGTGGACACCGGACCCGACCCGCGGGCGCTCGGGCGCTGTCTGGACCGCAGCGGCGTGCAGGGTCTGGAGCTCGTGGTGCTCACGCACGCCCACGCCGACCACACCGGCGGGCTGCCCGCCCTGGCCCGCCGCGGCGGGGGAGTCGGCGAGGTCTGGTACTCCACCGCCGCCCCGGACCCGCCGGCGGCGCTGGCCGAGGCCCTGCCGGGAACTCCGTCCCGCCGTCCTGTGCCGGGGGAGAGCCGCAGGATCGGCGGACTGGAACTGACCGTCCTGGCCCCCGAACCGGCTCCGGCCCGGCGTTTCGGGGCGCCGAGTTCCGCGGACGAGAACAACGCCTCCCTCGTCCTGCGGGCGGAGCTGACGGCTCCGGGCGGCGGGACCGTGTCCTGGCTGCTCACGGGAGACCTGGAGGAGGAGAGCGCCCGGAGGCTGGTGCGCCGGGCCGGTCCCGACCTGGACGTCGACGTCCTCAAGGTCTCGCACCACGGGGCGCGCAACGGGGGGACGGCCGTCATCGACGCGGCGAGCCCCCGGCTGGCCGTGGTCTCGGTCGGCCGCGACAACGACTACGGCCACCCGCACCCGTCGATCCTCGCCCATCTGGAACGCAGCGGCGTGCCGCTGCTGCGCACCGACGAGCACGGCGGCGTGGCGCTCCTGCGCGAGGAGCAGCGTCTTCTCGCCGTGCCCCTGGAGCAGCGGCGGCGCGCCGCAGCGGACCGGCACACCGTCGTCGACGAGCCGCGCTCCGGGAGGCGCTCGCCCGGTGCGGCGCGCCGGTCCCGGGCCCGCAGCCCCGCCCCGCCCGTCCCGTCCCGCCCGGGCCCGTCCCGCCCGGGCCCGTCCCGCCCGGGCCCGTCGCACCGGCCGGGGGTTGCGAACGCCCTCGTGGAGCCCCTCACGGCTCCGTCCGGGCAGGCCTCGTGCTCGAGCACGGTCACGCTGCGGCCGTGGGGGCCGTGTCGCGCAGCGCCAGGGCGGCCTGGACCAGGGCGGCGTGGGTGAGGGCCTGGGGGAAGTTGCCGAGGTGGGCACCGGTGGCCGGATCCATCTCCTCCCCGTAGAGGCCCAGGGGACCGGCGAGCTCGAGCAGCTCGTCGAAGAGGGCCGTGGCCTCGGAACGCCGCCCCGTGCCGGCCAGGGCCTGGACGAGCCAGAAGGAGCACGGCAGGAAGGCACCCTCCCCGCCGGGCAGCCCGTCCCGCCCCGGAGGATAGCGGTGGAGCAGCGGGCCTCCGGCCGACAGCTCCGTCCGGATCATGTCCACGGTGGCACGCGCCCTGGGTGAGCCGGGGGGCTCGAATCCGGTCGCGGGCAGCAGGAGCAGGGCGGCGTCGAGGTCCGGGGAGCCGTAGGCCCGGGTGTAGCCGCCCCGCCCGGGGTCGAAGCCCCGGGTCCGGATCTGCTCCGCGAGCTCGTCCCGGGCGGTCGTCCAGCGCCGGCGCTGCCGTCCGCCGAGGCGGTGGGTGGCCCCGAGGCGCAGGGCCCGGTCCAGGGCCAGCCAGCCCATGAGCTTGGAGTGGACGTGGTGGGCGGCGTCGTCGCGGATCTCCCAGATCCCGGCGTCGGGTTCGGGCCAGCGGGCGGCGACGGTGTCGGCGAAGGCGCGCATCGCCCGCCAGGTCTCGGAGTTCAGCCGGCGGCCGGCGCACACGGAGTTCCACGCTGCGTCCAGGACCCACCCGTAGCCGTCGAGCTGGTGCTGGCCGGCGGCCGCGTTCCCGGTGCGCACGGGGGCGCTGCCGGCGTAGCCGGGCCACCCCGTCAGGTTCCGTTCCGCGGGGACCGGTCCCCCCATGAGGGTGAGCAGGGCCGGCAGCCGGGGGCGGTCCAGGCGGCTGGCGTGGAGCAGCCAGCCGAGGAACCGGTCGGCCTCCAGGGACTTGCCGGTGCGCAGGAAGGTGCTCACCCCGATGCTGGCGTCGCGCGGCCAGGTGTAGCGGTAGTCCCAGTTGCGGATCCCGCCGGGGTCCTCGGGCAGGGACGTGGTCGGGGCGGCGACCGGGGCGCCCGATGGGGAGTACGTGAGCAGGCGCAGGGTCAGGAGGCTGCGGACCACCTCCGGACGGTGCGGCAGGTCCTCGTGGACCTCCGCGGCCCACCGCCGCCAGCGGGCTTCGTCGTCGGCGACCAGCTCCCAGGCGGTCACGGGGTCGACGTGGACCAGGGGCTCGCCGTGGGCGGCGGCCAGCACGAGGGTGACCGGCCGTCCCGGCTCGACGGTGATCGTGCCGGGGCGACCCGGCGTGATCTCCAGGGGCGGGTGACTGGCCAGTGAGAGCGCCGACCGGCCGAAGTCGCAGATCAGCAGGGAGCCCCGGCGGGTGCGCGGACGGCGGTGGTGCTCTCCCCACCGGGGGTCGAAGTCGATCACCGCGGCGACCGGGCCGCCTTCGGCGCAGAGCCGCCGCACGAGCAGCGTGGTGGGCAGCAGCCGACCGGAGACCTCCGCGACCATCGCCTCGGTCAGCACCAGACGGCCGCCGTCGGTGTCCCAGCTGGTCCTCAGGGTGGCCGTGTTGTCCCGGTAGCGCCGTTCCGACGGCGTGACGGGCTGTGCAGGGCCGGCCCGGAAGCGTCCGGCTCCGGGCCCGCCGAGCAGGGAGCCGAACACGGTCGTGCCGTCGAAACCGGGCAGGCAACACCAGTCGATGGTGCCGTCTCCGGTGACGAGCGCGGCCGTGCGGGTGTCGCCGATCAGTCCGTGGTCCCCGATGGGGGCCGACGGCGCCGGCGGTCGTTCGGGGCCGGTCGTGGCCTCTCCCGGCGTCGTGGCCTCTCCCGTTGTCATGGCCTCTCCCGTCGTCGTGGGCGGTCCCGGCGGCCGGGGGCGGCCGGTCGGCTGGGTGTGCGTCGCGGATGCTGCCCGGGTCAGCGGGGGTCCAGGAGCATCCCGAGAAGGATGCCGTAGGCCAGGTGCGCGACCAGGGCCACGACGGGGGTCTGGAAGCCGTAGTTCAGCGCCAGCAGTCCCGGGGGCTCCAGCACCGCACGGCTGGCCGGGCCCGCCCGGTGGGAGGCCATCCTGGGATGCACCCCCGGCAGCAGCGGGAGGATCAGGGTCAGCGCGACCGCGCCGTGGAGCAGGCCCAGGAGCCCGCCCAGCCACCAGCTGGCCTGCTGCAGCAGGGCGAACGTGCCGGCGTAGCCGAGGGCGAAGCCCTGTCCGGCGATCAGGTGCAGGACGCCGCCGACGGCGCGTGCCCGGTCGGGGTCCTCGGTCACGACGGTGCCCAGGACGAGGGGTATGTCCAGCCGGGTCAGCCCCGCCATCTGGGCGGCGATCATCGTCAGTGTCAGCGCGCCGGTGGCCAGCAGCCCGAACAGCGCCCAGCCGGCCCAGTCCATCTCCGCCTCCTCGTGCGTGTCGGGGCGCCCCCGGGTTCCCGGCGGGCAGGCCGCACGGTGGTGTGCCGCGTGGCCTGCCCGCCCGGGAGGTCCGGGACGCTCCGCGGAGCCGCCTGTTCCGGCCCTCGTGCGTCAGCCGACCACAGTGGTCAGCCGGTGGGCAAGAGGTGTGTCCGTGTCGGACGCCCGGCTCCGGCGGCGGTCACCCGGCACGGCGGGGGCGGTCGTGGGCCCCGGCGAGCAGGCCCAGGGCGAGGGCGCCCACCAGCAGTCCGACATCACGCAGGGCGATGTCGTAGTAGCCGAAGCTGAGCAGGTTGACCACGATCCCGGCCAACCACAGCGCGACGACGTAGGCCCCGATGCGGGGCCTGATCGCCACGAGGACCCCGGCGAGGACCTCGACCACGCCCACGACGAGCATCGCGGTGTGGGCGCTGACGGGCAGCAGGTCCACCGCCCAGGGCGCGAGATAGTTCTCCCAGGTCGTGAGGATGTTGGTGAACTTGTCCAGGCCGAGGACGATCGGCAGGACGGTGAAGCCGACGCGCAGGAGCACGAACGCCGTGTGGGCGGGATCGGCTCCGGCCCGGTGCGGGACGTGGCGGCTTTCCGGGGTGCGCGGCACGGTGGCGGACATCGGAATCTCCTGGTGGAAGGGCGGGTGGATGGGTGTGGGTGAGCCCTGTCCCGCTGATCACCGGGCCGGCGATCGCCGGGACACGGTGTGCTCTCGATGGGCTGGCGGGGCGGAGCGCGGGGACGAGGTGTGCCGGCGGACGGGGCGGGTCGTGGGCTCCGGGCAGATGCCCGGGGCGACGACGAGGAGGTGCGGTGGTGCGGTCCCGGGACGCCGACCGCGGGACGGGGGGTACCGGCTCCGGCTCCGACCAGCGGTGGCCGTCGTCGATACCCGTGGGCGCCGGATCGACGGCGCCGAGGACGCTCATGGTGCCCCCCCCAATTTTTACGAATCTACTTGTATTAACTCTCGTCGTAACCGCAAGCGCAAGGGGTGGCGGCCTCCGGGCCGGCATCCTGCGCCTCGGGCACGCGCTGCTCCGCGACGACCCGGGGCCGCGCAGGACGGCGGCGCCCCGGGCGAGGGCGGGCGACGGCGGGCAGGTGCGGCCGCCGGCATCGCTCGGACGGCGGCCGGACGGGGAACGGGCGGGGACGGTGCGCGGGCCGCGCGGGGGACGGTGCGACGTCACGGCGCGGCCGAAGGAGCAGCCGGGACGGTGCCTCGGTGGCCGGTCCGCTCCGCCGAGTGTTCCGGTGTGCTACGTCGCCGCGATGTGCACCAGGCACCCCTGGGGTGTGGCGAAAGGCGCCAGGCCGGTCACCTCGAGCGGCGCACCGAGACGTTCGAGCAGTCCTCGGAGCAGTCCGAGCTGCACCGAGCACACCACGTCACGGTGCTCGCGGGCGACCTCCAGAAACGGACAGCGTCTCTGCAGCACGGTGACGTGACGACCGTCCGAGGTGACCTCCGGGGCGAAGCCGACGCTGGTCAGGGCCTCCATCACCTGGGTGATCGCTTCCCGGGCATCCGGGGCCGGTCCCGTGCGGGCCTCGACCAGATGCGCCGCCCAGGCCCGGCCCGCCCGCTCGGTCATCGCCGCCGATCCCGGCACCTGACGGTCCAGGACTCCCGCCAGCAGCTGCGCCAGATCCTGGAGGTCACGGCCTTCGCGATCGGGCTGCGGGACGGCCGTGAACCGCAGCGAGGGCCGACCGGGAGTGTCGTGGTGCGCCAGCTGACGCCGGACGAGCCCGTGGTGCTCCAGCCGGCCGAGGTGGAACCGCACCGTGTTGGGGTGCAGGCCGACGTCGTCGGCCAGCTCGTCCACGCCCCGGGCCTCCGATGCGCGCCGCACCGCCCACAGCACCCGCATCCGGCTCGACGGCGCACCGGAGGGCCTGTCGTTCGCGTCCGCGCTCGCGTCCATCCGGCCATTGTCCCACTTCCCGCTGCCGGAGAACGGGGCGGTGCCCCGGCCCGGGCACGGCAGCCCGGGGACCACGGGACGCGAGGAGCTCACGGCCCGCGAGACGAAGCCGCGGCCCGGGACCACGGTTCCGACGGCCCGGCGGGCCCGCCTCGATGACGCACACGGGGCCATATCGCGCATCCGGCCCGAAATCCATGCACTATCGGCTAGTGTGCGACCAGAACCCGGGGGGACGAAAGGGGCGCGGAGCACATGCGAGTGACGGTGTTCGGGGCGAGCAACGACGTGGGGCAGGCCGTCGTCGACCATCTGGTCGGCCGGGGGTTCGAGGTCCTGGCGCACATGGCCGATCGGGCACCGGGGCCCCGCCGCTGGGGACCGGACGTCGCGGTGACGACGGGGGAGATCACCGACGCGGCGTCGGTGGCGGAGGCCGTGGCACGGGGCGACGTGGTCGTCAACGCCCTGGATCCCCGCCTGGACCGGCGCGCACGGGACGGCGACCTCGTGGAGGGCACCGGCCACATCGTGGCCGCGATGCAGGCCCACGGAGTGCGCCGCTACATCGGCCTGGGGGGCCGGTCACGGGACTGTACTCCCACGAGCGGCCCTCCGCGTGGCTGCGCACCCACCGTGCCCTGGCGACCACTCTCCACCCCCGACGGTGCCGGCAGAAGCACCAGATGCTGGCCGTGGTCACCGGCGCGGACCTGGACTGGACGATCGTGCGCTTCGCCCACTGCTTCCCAGGATCGGGGCGAGGGGTGAACTATGTCGGCTACTTCGGTCGTGACCACGTGGGGAGCTGGGCCACGGCCGCCGACATCGCCGGTTTCGTCGCCGCGCAGGTGCTGAGCACCCGCTTCATCGGCGCCGCCCCCGCCATCAGCCACTGAACGGAGCGGGCCGGCGCACCTCAGGAGGTGTTCGGCGCCCCGGCCAGGGCCTCGACGACGGCCCGGGTGACCTCTGCGGTTGCGGCGGTGTCCACGACGCGGTGCCCGTCGAGGTCCTTGACGGTCTGGGACAACGACGGCTGGGCGATGAGCAGGTGCTCGGCGGCCCGGGTGAACCCGCCGTGGTCGACCACGGCCAGGAAGTACGTCAGCTGCCTCACGTCCGTGCCGGTCCCCCGGGGGTCACGTCAGATCGTCGTGGTCGCCGCGGACCCACGCCACGTGCCGCCGTGCCGAGCGGTGCACGGCTTCCCGGGCCCCGGTGTCGATGACCCCGCCCGTGTTGGCGTAGATCCGGTCGAAGGACAGGTCGCCGACGGCTCCGGCGATCCGCTCCACGACCGCCGCCGAGAGCGGGTAGGGGTTGACGTAGCTGCGCATGAACGCGACCGTGCGCCGGTCGGGGTTCACGAACAGGGTGTCCCCGGACAGCAGGACCCCGCGCCCCTGGGCCCCGGCCGGCCAGTGGACGACGGCGCTGCCCGGGAAGTGCCCGCCGAGGGTGTGGAGGGTGAGGCCGGGCAGCGGCCGGCGCCGCCCGGTCCAGTACTCGACCTCCGGGCCCGACCGCTGCAGCCAGTGGCGGTCGGCCTCGGCCACGAGCACGGGGATCCCGCCCAGGGCCCGGGACCACTCGATCTGGACCCCGTACATGTGGGGGTGGCTGGCGACGATGCAGTCCGCCCCGCCCAGGTCCCGCACGCGCTCGACCGCGGACCGGTCCAGGTAGCCGGTCGGGTCCCACAGCAGGTTCCCTTCCGGGGTCCGCACCAGCAGGGCCCGCTGGCCGATCCCGAACCGGGGGACGACCCTGATGCCGTACAGGTCCGGCTCGAGCTCCTCGACCCGCGTCTCGTGACCGGCGTCGCGCAGCTGGTCCGGCGTCGTCCACCGCGGGCCCTCGAGCAGTTTGTCCTCCCGGTCGTCGGCGCAGATCGCGCACTCCTCGGGCGGATCGGCGGCGGGGGCGTGCTCCACGCCGCACGAGCGGCAGATCCAGACGGGCACAGGTCCTCCTCCGGCGACTCGACGCTGCCCACAGGGTACAGGCCCGACCGCTGCGGGCCGCGGGCGTGGTTCCGGACGGTACACGACGGCGTGTACCGTGGGGGCATGACCACGGTGACCCTCGCTCACACCGCCGCCCTGACCCGGCTCGGCCACGCCCTCTCGGAGGGCGTGCGCACCCGGATCCTGCTCTCGCTGCGCGGCGCCCCCGCCCGGCCCTCCGAGCTGGCCGAGGAGCTGGGAGTCTCCCGGCAGGTGGTCTCCAACCAGCTGGCCTGTCTGCGCGGCTGCGGTCTCGTGGAGGCCGACCGTCAGGGCCGCTGCACCTGGTACCGGCTGGCCGACCCCCTGCTGGGCGAGGCGCTGGACCACCTGCTGCAGCTCGTGGTGACCGTGGATGCCGACTGCTGCTCGCCGGAAGGATGCACCTGCACATGAGTTCCCTCTCGATCGGGTCCCGCCCGGTCTCCGTCGCCCGCCGGGCCGTGCTGCACCGGCGCGTGCGCCTCATCGTCGGTGCGACGATCGCCTACAACGTGGTCGAGGCCGTCGTCGCCCTGACCGCCGGATCCATCGCGTCCTCCTCGGCGTTGATCGGCTTCGGCCTGGACTCCGTCGTCGAGGTCCTCTCGGCCGCCGCGGTCGCCTGGCAGTTCGCCGCCCCCGACCACCATCGGCGCGAGCGGGCCGCCATGCGCCTGATCGCCGTCTCCTTCGTCGGTCTGGCCGTCTTCGTCACGGTGGACGCGGTCCGCGCGCTGACCGGGGCCGCCGAGCCGGAGCACTCGCCGGTCGGCATCGGCCTGGCCTCCGTGAGCCTGGTGGTCATGCCGTTCCTGTCCTGGTTCGAGCGCCGCACGGGCCGGGAGCTGGGCTCCGCCTCCGCGGTGGCCGACTCCAAGCAGACCCTGCTGTGCACGTACCTCTCCGGAGTGCTGCTCGTGGGCCTGGTCCTCAACAGCACCCTCGGCTGGTCCTGGGCGGACCCGCTCGCCGCGCTGGTCATCGCCGGGTTCGCCCTGAAGGAGGGGCTCGAGGCCTGGCGCGGGGACGCCTGCTGCTCCCCGGTGGCGGTGCTGGTCGGCGACGAGGACGGCCACGCGAACGGCGGCGACGCGGGCTGCTGCGTCCGGAACGCCGACCCCGTGCGCGGGGCGGCCGCGCAGGACGACGGGTGCGGCCCCGGCTGCACGTGCCCCCACGACTGACCCGCCCGGCGCCGGGGACGCTCAGGGCGCCAGGGCCTCCAGGGCCTCGGGGCTGATCATCCCCAGCTTCCTGACGGCGGCCTTCAGCGCCGCGACCTGCCGGTCGGCGGCGTCCGGCACGGCGGCCGCCGTCCCGGTCAGCCGGAAGCCGATCACGTGCCCGGGGACGCTGACGCCCGGCACGTGGGAGGGCACCGGCAGTGGCGCCAGCGGCACGGCCATGTGGACGGGGTCCACACGCTCCGTGAGGATCCGGAGGTGCCGGGCGGCGTCTTCGTAGGCCTCGAACACGAGACGGGACCCGATCGCGCCCAGGTCACCGGCCGGTCCGTCGTCGGGCACGGGCCGGACGTAGAAACCGGGGTCCAGGAGCAGCACAGGGCTCATGACTGGAAGTCTAGGGCCCCGCCGGGACCTGCGCCGCGCACGCAGGGCAGTGGCCCGGCGCCGAGGACCACCACGTCCGCCTGCGGTCCCGACGCGGCGGGCGCCGGCTCCCCGGTCGAGGCCGCGCGTGCGCGCGTACCGCTGCGCGAGGGGGCCCCGGCTGTGCACCGCAGGACATGCGTGTCCACGGTGCCGGAGGCGAGAACGCGACCGCCCCTTCGGGGGAGCGCTCGGGACGCGGTCAGCGGCAGGGTGCGGGCACGGGGGCCGGGGCCGGCCCGGCGTCGAGGGGCTCGGCGCCCGGGCAGCAGGCCCCGGCAGGTCGGCCGGTGTCGGTCGCGCCCGGCCGCTCGCTCCCGGGGCGGGGGGTGCTTCCCCGCTCGGGCGGATCGCAGGAGCCGCCCAGGTCCGTGGCGCAGACCCCCGTCTCGGGCAGCTCCAGCCGCACGTCGTCGGCCGCGGCGCGGTCCCCGGCCAGGGCCGCGGCGACGGAGCGGACCTGCTCGTAGCCGGTGGCCATGAGGAAGGTCGGCGCCCGCCCGTAGCTCTTCATCCCGACGACGTAGAACCCCGGCTCCGGATGGGCCAGGAGGCGCTCCCCGTGCGGGGGCACCGTGCCGCAGGAGTGGAACTCGGGATCGATCAGCGGCCCGAGCCGCCTCGGGGCCTCGACGGCCGGGTCGAGCTCCAGGCGCAGCTCCGAGAGCATCGTGAGGTCGGGGCGGAACCCGGTGGCCGGGACCAGCACGTCCACGGTCAGCTCCCGCGGCCCGCCGGGGGTCTCGGCGCGGACGGTGAGTCCGTCGTCGGCGGAGGCGAAACCGGTGATCCCGAAGGAGGTGTGCACCTCGACCGCCCCGGAGGCCACGAGGAGCCGCAGGCGGGTGCCGAGGGCGCCGCGGGCCGCCAGCTCGTCCCGCTCCTGCCCGCCGTAGGCACGGGTGACGCCGGCCGAGCGGAGGGCCCAGCCGATCCTCGTGCCGGGCTCCCGCCGGGCCAGTTCGCCCAGCTCGAGCAGCGCGTTGGCCGCCGAGTGCCCGCCGCCCACGACCAGCACCCGCCGGCCGGCGAACCGGTCCCGGTCCCGGCCGCTGATGTCGGGCAGCGGGGCGGTGATCCGGTCGGCCGCCTCTGCCTCGCCGAGAGCGGGCAGACCGGCCCGGCCCAGCGGGTTGCGCCGGCCCCACGTGCCGGAGGCGTCGAGGACCGCGGCCGCCAGGAGGTCCTCGACCGTTCCGTCGGGACGCCGGACCCGCACCAGGAACGGCGCGCGCTCGCGGCCGGCGGTGCGGGTCCTGTCGAGGCCCGCGCGGCTGACGGCGAGGACCCGGGTGCTCGTGCGCAGGTGCGGGGCGAGCAGGGCGGACAGAGGAGCGAGGTAGTGCGCGACGAGCTCGGCGCCGGTCGGCAGGACGGCGGGGTCCGGGGCGGTCCAGCCGTGCCGGCGGAGCAGGCGGACCGCGGCGTCGTCGACGTCGTAGCGCCACGGGGAGAACAGCCGGGTGTGGCCCCACGCGCGGACCGCCGCGCCGGCCCCGGCGCCGGCCTCGAGGACGAGCGGGTCGAGCCCGCGCTCCAGCAGGTGCGCGGCGGCGGCGAGGCCGACGGGCCCCGCCCCGATGACGACCACCGGCCGGCCCGCGGTCTCAGCCATGGGTGTCCTCCTCCACGAGGGCGGTGGCGATGGAGTCGGCGTCCTCGAGGGCGGCGAGGTAGCGCTCGGCGTCGAGGGCGGCCGCGCAGCCCGTGCCGGCCGCGGTGATGGCCTGCCGGTAGCGGTGGTCCACGGCGTCCCCGCACGCGAAGACGCCCGGCCTGTTCGTGACGGTCGTGGGGGAGTCGACGACGATGTACCCCTCCTCGTCCAGCTCCAGCTGCCCCTTGACGAGGTCCGTGCGCGGGAGGTGGCCGATGGCCACGAACACTCCCGTGGCCTCCAGCTCACGGGTCGCCCCGTTCGTGGTGTCGGTCAGCGTCACGCCGGTGACCTTGTCCTGGCCGTGGACGGCGGTGACCGCGCTGTTCCACGCGAAGCGGATCTTGTCGTGGTCGTGCGCGCGCTGGGCCATGATCCGCGAGGCGCGCAGCGTGTCCCGGCGCACGACCACGGTCACGGAGGCGGCGAAGCGGGTCAGGAACAGGGCCTCCTCCATGGCGGAGTCCCCGCCGCCGACGACGACGATGTGCTGGCCGCGGAAGAAGAACCCGTCACAGGTGGCGCACCAGGAGACGCCGTGGCCGCTGAGCCGCTTCTCCTCCGGCAGGCCCAGCTCCTTGTAGGCGGAGCCGGTGGCCACGATGACCGCGGGGGCCCGGTAGGCCGCGCCCTCCAGCGTGGTCACCTCCTTGAGGTGGCCGGTGAGCGTGACGGTCGCGGCGTCGTCGTACTCGACGGCCGCGCCGAAGCGCTCGGCCTGCTCGCGCAGTCCCTCCATCAGCTCCGGGCCCTGGATGCCTCCCGGGAAGCCGGGGAAGTTCTCGACCTCGGTCGTGGTCATCAGGGCGCCGCCGTGGCTGACGGAGCCGGCGATGACCCGCGGCGCGAACCCTGCCCGTGCGGCGTAGATCGCCGCGGTGTAGCCGGCGGGGCCGGACCCCACGATGATCAGCTGGTCCGTGGCCGCGGTGGTCTCCTGGCTCATGGTGCTCTCCGTTCTCAGTGGGCGGTCGTGGTGCCGGCGGGCAGCAGCTCGGTGATCAGCGCCTGCACGCGGGCCCTGATCTCGTCGCGGATGGGCCGGACGGCCGCGACGCCCTTGCCGGCCGGGTCCTCCAGCTTCCAGTCCTCGTAGCGCTTGCCGGGGTGGAACGGGCAGGCGTCGCCGCAGCCCATGGTGATGACGACGTCGGAGTCCTGGACCGCCTCGTCGGTGAGCACCTTGGGGGTCTCGGCGCTCAGGTCGATGCCCTCCTCGGCCATGGCCTCCACGGCCGCCGGGTTGACGGCGTCGGCGGGGGCGGAGCCGGCCGAGCGGACCTCGATCCGGCCCCCGGAGAGGTGGGTCAGGTAGGCCGCGGCCATCTGGGAGCGGCCGGCGTTGTGCACGCAGACGAACAGGACCGACGGCTTCCCGCCGGCGGGCTCCTCGGGGGCCGTGCGGGTCAGCTCCGCGAGCAGCCCCCGCACGCGGGCGTCGATGTCGTCGCGGACGAGCCGCATCCGCGCGGCGCCCTCGATCCCGCGTGCCGAGGGCTCGTCGGTCCGCCAGGTCTCGATCGTGCCGGCCATGCCCTCGACCGGGTCCACCGTCGCCTCGTCGCCGAGGACGACGACGCGATCGACGCGGCGCAGCAGCACGGGGTCGATCGGCTTGGGGAAGCCCCCGGACATGTCGGCGCCGAGCTCGGCGACCACCTCGGCGGACAGGGCGTTGATCGCCCGGCCCGGCCTGGTGCCGGCGGAGTGGACCTCCACCGCCCCGTGGGCGCGGTGCTCCATGAGGGCCGCGGCCATCTGGGACTTGCCCCCGTTCTTGGCGCAGACGAACAGGACGGACGGTGTGGACCGGGGCACGGGGAGCTCCTGACTCGTGGACATCGGTGCTGGATCAGCGGGTCGGGACGGTGGCGTCGTCCGGGAACAGTCTGCGGGCCGTCCACAGGGACACGTAGACGAGGCCCACGAGGACCGGGACCTCGATGAGCGGACCGACGACCCCGGCGAGGGCCTGTCCGGAGGTCACGCCGAACGTGGCGACGGCAACGGCGATGGCCAGCTCGAAGTTGTTGCCCGCGGCGGTGAACGCGACGGTCGTGGAGCGGGCGTAGTCCAGGCCCAGGGCCCGGGAGGCCAGCAGGCCCACGCCGAACATCAGCACGAAGTAGACGAGCAGCGGCAGGGCGATCCGCACGACGTCCATCGGGCTGGAGGTGATGGCCTCGCCCTGCAGGGCGAACAGCACCACGATGGTGAACAGCAGGCCGTACAGCGCCCACGGACCCAGCCGGGGGAGGAACCGGTTCTCGTACCACTCCCGGCCCCTGGCCTTCTCCCCGAGGGTGCGGGTGAGGAATCCGGCGACCAGGGGGATGCCCAGGAAGACCAGCACGGAGACGACGATCGACCACACGGAGAACTCCGCGGACGTGGTGGGCAGGTCCAGCCAGCCGGGCAGCACCTGGAGATAGAACCAGCCCAGCGCGCCGAAGGCGAAGACCTGGAAGACGGAGTTGATCGCCACCAGCACGGCCGCGGCCTCGCGGTCCCCGCAGGCGAGGTCGTTCCAGATCAGGACCATGGCGATGCAGCGGGCCAGTCCCACGATGATCAGGCCCGTCCGGTATTCGGGCAGGTCCGGCAGGAAGACCCAGGCGAGGGCGAACATGAGGGCCGGTCCCACGATCCAGTTCAGGACCAGGGAGGCGCCCATCAGGCGGCGGTCCCCGGCGATCCGGTGGGTCTCGTCGTAGCGGACCTTGGCCAGGACCGGGTACATCATCACCAGCAGACCGATGGCGATGGGCAGGGAGACCTCCCCGATCCGCACGGCCTCCAGGGCGGTGTCCAGGCCGGGGACGAGCCGTCCGAGCAGGAGCCCGGCGGCCATGGCCAGCAGGATCCAGGCGGGCAGCCAGCGGTCGAGGAAGGACAGCTCCTTCATCACCGCCTGGTGGGCGGGGGGTGTGGTGGTGGTGCTCATCGGCGGCATCGGCCCTTCGTATTGACGGTCATCTATCGATAACACTATGGGTCACATCGACGGGCGTCAATGTACAATGGGGTGATGACTCTCGCACGCGACGTCGACCTCGAGGCCTCCGCCGACCGTCCGTGCGCGCCGTGCGCGCCGTGCGCGCCGGACGAGCGGTGCTGCGCGCTCTCGGGCGGACCGGTGGACACCGGCGACGCCCAGCGGATCGCCGGGGTGCTCAAGGCCCTGGCCGACCCCATGCGCCTGCGCCTGCTCTCCCACGTGGCCGCCCAGGGCTGTGAGGCGGTGTGCGCCTGCGACCTCACCGACGAGCTGGGCATCAGCCAGCCGACGGTCAGCCACCACATGAAGAAGCTCGTCGACGCCGGCCTGCTCGTCCGGGAGCAGCGCGGCCGGTGGGCGCACTACAGTGTGGTCCCGGAGGCCTTCGCCGAGCTGAGGGCGTTCCTGGACCTGCGCTGAGTCCGGCGCCCCGGGCCCTGCCGGGGCACGCCGGCGTGGCCGTCCGGGCCGCCGTGGGAGAGGACGAGGACGATGGACGAGGCCGCGGACATCCGCAGGACGATCCACCTCGAGCTGGACCGGGCCCGGGACGACTTCCACGCCCTCGTCGCCGCTGCCGGCCCGGCCGATCTGCGCCGCCGGTCGGCGGGCACCCGGTGGACCAACGGGCAGCTGCTCTTCCACATGTACTTCGGCCACCTGGTCGTGCGCCGGCTGCTGCCGCTCGTGCGCCTCCTGGGACGGCTCCCACCGGTGGTCGGCCGCGTGTTCTCCCGGGTGCTGGACGCCGGGACCCGTCCCTTCCACGTCATCAACCACCTCGGCTCCTGCGGCGGGGCCCTGGTCGTCCGGGGCCCCCGCCTGACCCGGTGGTTCGACCGCACCGTCGACGTCCTGCACGACCGGATCGAGCACGAGTCCGCCGACGCCCTGGCGCGGGGGATGCACTTCCCGGTCCACTGGGACCCGTACTTCCAGGACTGGATGAGCCTGGCCGACGTCTACCGCTACGCAGCGGTGCACTACGACCACCACCGTCGGCAGCTGACGCTCCACGGGCACTCCTGAGCTCGCCCCGGCACGCCGAGCGGATCCCGGCTCACGTCCGGCGCTCCGACCGTCCGGTGCCTGCCGGCCGGACGCGCCGTCCCGGTGGCGCGGCGGGCCCGTGGCGCTCGACGTGGCGGGCCAGGTTCGCCAGGGAGGAGGCGAGGCCGGCCGCGTGGTCGGCGGCGGAGATGCCGGCGGGCACGTCGTCGGCGCGGACCTCGACGCGCGTGCCGGTGCCGGCGGGAGCGAGCTGCCACGTGAGGGTCATGGTCCCGGCGTACGCCGGGTCCGCGGCCACGAACTCCACGGCCTGGACGATGCGCACCCCGGGCACGATCTCCGCGAAACGTACCTCCACGACGTCGGTGTCCGCCGAGGCCTTGCCCGGGCTGCCGGAGGAGTCCGCGTAGGTCAGGACCAGTCGGTAGGAACCACCCGGCCGGGGGTCGAAGTGCTCGAACCACCCGCTCATGCCTTCCGGCGGGAGCCACTCGGCGAGGGCGTCCTCGTCGAGGAGGGCCGCCCAGACGTCTCCGGCCGGGGCGGGGATCACCCGGGATGCGGTGTCCGTGCGGGTCATGGCGCCATCGTAGGGCATGGAGTCGGGCCCGGAGCGGACGCCCCGGACCGCTCGCACCGCCCACCGTCTCCGTGGCCGACGTGACACTCGGTCACAGATGGCTCGGGCCGGGGAACGGTCTTACGCTGGGGCCACGCCCGAGGGGAGGCACGGATGCGGGTTTTGGTGGCACATGCCAGCGCACACGGATCGACGACAGAGATCGCGCAGCGGATCGCCGACGTGCTGCGGCACGAGGGGGCCGTGGCCGATGTCGTGCCGGTCGGGCGGATCGAGGAGCTGGAGGCCTACGACGCCGTCGTGCTGGGCAGCGCCGTCCACGGACAGGCCTGGCTGCCCGCGGCCACGGAGTTCGTCCACCGCCGTGCGGCGGAGCTGCGGGCCCGCCCGGTGTGGCTGTTCAGTGTCGGGATGTCCGGCGGACTGCCCCGCATCGTCCGCGGAGCGGCTCGCTCGGGGCAGGACCGTCGCCTGGCGGACGCGCTGCGCGACGTCGCGCGCCCGCGAGGGCACCGCCTGTTCTCGGGGGTCTGCCGCCAGGACCAGCTGCCGCGCTGGGGCGGCGTCCTCTTCCGCGGGATGGGCGGACACTTCGGCGACTACCGCGACTGGACCGCGATCGAGGCCTGGGCCCGGGAGATCGCCGAGGAACTGGCACCCGGTCCCGCGACGCCCCCCGGCAAGCCCTGACCGCGGCACCGGCCGTACACGGAAGGACAGGCCATGACCGCAGCACCGGCTCCGCCGACCGCGGGGCGATACCGCCACGAGCTCTTCGCCCTCGTCGTCGGCGTCAACCGCTGGGTCTACCGAGTGCTGGCCCACATGCTGCTGCTGCGCCACGAGTACCCGCCGTTCCGCCTCGACCAGGGCCCCGTGGACCCGCGCGCGCCGTCGGGCCACGGCTCCCCGGGCGGGCCCGGGGTGGGGAGCCGACCCGGGACCGGCCCGTCAGGAGGCCGATCGGGCACGACCAGGAGGAGCATCATGAACGCGAACAGGAAGCACGCCGTCCGGTGGCAGGACCTGAGCCCGGGACGGCGGACGGCGCTCCTGGCCCTGGCCTCGGTGGAGATCTCGCTGGCCGCCACGGCGTGGGCCGACCTGGCGCGGCGCCCGGCCTCGGAGGTCAACGGGTCCAAGGCGAAGTGGGCGGCCGTGATCGCCGTCAACTTCGTGGGACCGGTGCTCTACTTCCGTCGCGGACGCCGCAGGACGGACCGCCGTCCGGCCGGACGCGCCTGACCCCGAACCGCAGGCCCCGGCGCCCGCCGCCCGTCCGGACGGTCAGCGGGCGCCGTCGCCGCGGCGTCGTGCCACCACGGCGGAACCGACCACGGCCAGCACGCCGGCCCCGGCCACGGCGATCCCCGGAGCGCTGGACGGGGCGGGGGCCGTCTCGGTGATGGACTCGGTGGCGGATCCGCCCTGGTCGGCCACAGCGGGGGAGGCGGTCATGCCCAGGAGTCCGAGCGCCAGAGCGGGCACGGCGAGGCGGGGAAGTGTGGTCATGGGGTGTCCTTCCGGTGGGGGTGACGGGGATCACACATGCCGTTCCCGACCGTACAGCAAGGCGACTGTCCATTCCACCGACACCGGGGAGCGAACCCCCGGGTCCACGTCCGGCCGGCCCTCCCGGGGCCCCGCCCGCGCGGCGGACCGCGCGGACCGGTGTCCCCGGGCCGTGAGAAGCTGGGGACCATCCCAGGAGAGCACGCGGCCGCCGGGTCGCCAGCACAGGAGGACGCGGCCATGACCCCAGCCCGACGCCCAGCCCCCGCCACCGGCCCGACGTGGCGGGACGTCGGGCCCGCGCCCCTCGTCCTGCTCACGGGCCCCGAGGAGTACCTGGCCGGCCGGGCCCGCGACCGCGTCCGCGAGGTCCTCAAGGAGCAGCGGGGCCCGGTCGAGCTGTCCGTGGTCGACGCCTCGGCCTACGTTCCGGGGCAGCTGGCCGCGCTGGCCAGCCCGTCCCTCTTCGACGAGGCCAAGCTGATCCACGTGACCAACCTCGCGGCCATGAACGACGACTGCCTGGCCGACGGTCTCGCCTACGTCCGGGCCCCGGACCCCGACGTCGTCGTGCTCTGGGAGCACGCGGCCGGCAACCGCGGCAAGAAGCTCCTCGACGCGCTGAGGGCCGCCGGCGCCGTCGTCGTCGAGTGCAAGCCCCTCATGAACGACCGTGACAAGACCGACTTCATCGTCACCGAGTTCCGCGCACACCGCCGCCGCATCGACCCCGACGCGGCCCGCGCTCTGGCCGCCGCCGTGGGGAGCAGCACCGCGGAGCTCGCCGCCGCGTGCGCCCAGCTGCTCTCCGACGGACCGGAAACCATCACCTTCGACGACGTCGAGAAGTACTACGGCGGCCGGGTCGAGGCGACCGCCTTCAAGGTGGCCGACGCCGCGCTGGCCGGGCGCGCCGAGACCGCCCTGAAGCTGTGGCGACAGGCCCTGGACACCGGTGTGGACCCCGTGCCCATGGTCGGGGCGCTGGCGGCGAAGCTGCGCACGATCGCCCAGGTGCACGGCACCCGGGGCGGGGCGGGGCAGCTGGCGCAGCGGATCGGGGCGGCCCCGTGGCAGGTGGAGCGGGCGCAGGACGAGGCGCGCCGTTTCTCCGAGGCGGACCTCGTGCGCGCCCTGCGCGCCCTGGCGGAGGCCGACGCCCAGGTCAAGGGCGAGGGGCGGGCCCCGGCCTATGCGGTCGAGCGCGCGATCACGACCATCGCGCTCTCCGGCCACCGCTGAGGGCGGCCGCTCCCGCACACGACGGAGGCCCCGTCCCTGAGCGGGACGGGGCCTCCGGACGGTGCCGCCCGTGGGGCGGGTGCCGTTCGCGACGGACGCGGATCAGATCTTGGCGACCAGCTTGGCCAGGCCGGACTTCTTGTTGGCCGCGTTGTTCTTGTGCAGCACGCCCTTGCTGACGGCCTTGTCCAGCTTGCGGGACACCACGCGCAGCGCGTCCTGGGCGGTCTCCTTGTCCGAGGTCTTGACGGCCTCGTCGACCCGGCGGACCAGGGTCTTCAGCTCGGACTTGTAGGCGTTGTTGCGAAGACGCGCCTTCTCGTTCGTGAGGTTGCGCTTCTTCTGGGACTTGATGTTGGCCACGTGAAACTCCTTGGCGGTGAGTGCGGAATTCGGTCAGTGAGGGCAAACAGGCCGGCCATGAGACTGATCGGGAGCGGGGACACCCTTGTGGCGACCGTCCTGCAGTGCCCGACGACCAGCGCGGACACACAGCAGGACAGTCTAGCAGACGATCGCCCGCGGCCCGGGGTTGCCGTGCGGCGTCCGGCCCCGGGCCCGGTGACGGACGCGCGGCGTCACTCCCTGCGCCGCCGGAGGGCCTCGGCCACCCGGCGGAAACGGTCCTCCGGGAGGACGGCGCCCTCGCGGCGGACGTCGGCGGGCAGCACCCGCACGACGCGGTCGAGCCTCACCTCCGAGGGGCGTCCCCTCGGGTCCCAGGCGCCGGTGCCGATGTCGAGGTGGTCCGGATCCTGCTCGAACCGGTTCGACCGGTCCCGGGACGTGAGCATCAAGCACAGGAGGTGCTCGCCGTGGCGGTCGACGACCAGGACGGGGCGGTCCTTCCCGCGACGGTGATCCTCCTCGTAGGGCACCCAGGTCCACACGATCTCCCCGGGGTCCGGCTCGCCGTCGGCCAGGGGCCGGTGGACGGGCCGGACGGGACCGTCCCAGTCGCCGGCGTAGGGCCGGGAGGTCCCTCCCGCCGCGTCGGGCGGGACGGTGTCTCCCGTGCGGGAACGCACGCGGCGGGTCGCCGCGGGGCGCCGCCAGGCGTCGGCGGCCCGCGCCGCGAGCCGCGCGAGGGCGCGCAGGTCGGGTCTCATGGCGGCCACTCTACCCACGGGCCGGTCCGCTCGGCCGTCGGGGCCCCGGCGGCCGGTCCCTGGACGGCCCGTCCGGTCGGCGGCGGGTCCCCATCGACGGGGCCGACGGTGCAGCTGCCTCCGCGAGGACGGGTCACTCAGCGGGGGCCGGGCTCCGCGCGGGCCGTGACGATGTGCCCCCGGATCGGCAGCTCCAGGCGTCCCTCCGCGGTCCGCCAGGGGCCGAGGGCGTCCTCCGCGCCCTCGAGGATCCGGGCGTAGGCCTCGTCCGTGAGCCGGCTGCGCAGGGGCGTGCCACCGACCTCTGTCGCGACGAACTCCTCGACGGACGGGAAGTCCGCCGTGTCCGTGCGGGTCAGCGTGTCGAGCGTCCGCAGGCCGGCGCCCGCGAGGCCCTCGTTGAGCTCCACGAGGTCGCCCAGCCGCCAGTAGGAGCCGATCAGGTCGACCGCGTCCGGGCCCGCGTGGCGCTCGACGACCCCGTAGAAGGGCGTCCACGCCGTCTGTTCCCGCAGCTCGTCCCAGACCTGCACGGCGACCGTCCCCCCGGCCACCGCCACGCGGGCCATCTCCCGCAGTGCGCGGCCCGGGTCCGGCAGGAACATCAGCCCGGCCTGGCAGAGGACCACGTCGAAGGAGCCGTCCGGGAACGGCAGGGCGACGGCGTCCGCCTCGACCCACTCGAGCTCGGGGGCGACGCGCCGTGCGACGGTGAGCATGCCGGCGTTGACGTCCAGGCCCACGACGCGTCCGCGCCCCTGCAGGAGCCGCGCCGCCTCGCGGGCCACGACGCCGGTCCCGCAGGCGACGTCGAGCACGGACTGCCCGGGCCGCACACCGGCCGCCCGCACGAGGTGCGGGGCCCAGCGACCGAACATGGCAGGCACGAACTTCGCCTCGTAGACCTCCGCGGCGTCCACGGAGAGCCGGAAGTCCTCGCCGCCCATGACACTGCCCCCTCGCCTCGTGCTGCCGAGCCCGGGGCCCATTCTCCCACCGTGACACTCCGGCGGCCAGGGCGGCCCTGCGGTCACGGCGCCCCGGCCGCCGGGGCGCTCCGGCGGTCACGGCACGCCGGCGGCCAGGGGGGCTCCCGGGCGCGCGGACCGGGAGACGGGGCCGGGGAGCGCGGGGAGGCACTGCCGGGGCGGCGCGTCCGGTCAAATGGCCCCCCACCGCCAAACGTGGGAAACTGGGCAGTTGAATCCCCGGCGCTCCTCCCGCCGGTAGCCCCAGGACCTGCCGGAAGCGACGTTCTCCCGGAGAAAGGACCGCCCGTGTCACCGCTGGCCGTCAATGCCCCGGTTCCCGCCTCGACCGATCCGGGGATCATCCGGAACTTCTGCATCATCGCCCACATCGACCACGGCAAGTCCACACTCGCGGACCGGATGCTGCAGGCCACGGGCGTGGTCACCTCCCGGGAGATGAAGGCCCAGTACCTGGACCGGATGGACATCGAGCGCGAGCGCGGGATCACCATCAAGTCCCAGGCGGTGCGCATGCCCTGGAACGTGGCGGGCACGGACTTCGCGCTCAACATGATCGACACGCCGGGCCACGTGGACTTCACCTACGAGGTCTCCCGCTCCCTCGCGGCCTGCGAGGGCACCCTCCTGCTGGTGGACGCGGCGCAGGGGATCGAGGCGCAGACCCTGGCCAACCTCTATCTGGCCATGGAGAACGACCTGACGATCATCCCGGTGCTGAACAAGATCGACCTGCCCGCGGCGCAGCCGGAGAAGTACGCCGAGGAGCTGGGCAACCTGATCGGCGTGGACCCGGGCGACGTGCTGCGGGTCTCCGGCAAGACGGGTGAGGGCGTGGAGGCGCTCCTGGACCGCATCGTCCAGGAGGTCCCGGGGCCGGTGGGCGACGCCGACGCGCCCTCCCGGTCGATGATCTTCGACTCCGTCTACGACACCTACCGCGGCGTGGTGACCTACGTGCGCGTGGTGGACGGCAAGCTCACCCCGCGCGAGCGGATCCGGATGATGTCCACCGGGGCCCAGCACGAGCTGCTGGAGATCGGCGTCATCTCGCCCGAGCCCAAGCCCACGCAGGGGCTGGGCGTGGGGGAGGTGGGCTACCTGATCACCGGGGTGAAGGACGTCCGCCAGTCCCGCGTGGGCGACACCGTCACCAACGCGCAGCGGCCCGCCACGGTGTCCCTGGGCGGCTACCAGGACCCCAAGCCGATGGTCTTCTCCGGCCTGTTCCCGATCGACGGCTCCGACTACCCGGTCCTGCGCGACGCCCTCGACAAGCTGCAGCTCAACGACGCCGCCCTGGTCTACGAGCCCGAGAACTCCGCGGCCCTGGGCTTCGGCTTCCGGTGCGGATTCCTCGGCCTGCTGCACCTCGAGATCGTGCGCGAGCGCCTGGAGCGCGAGTTCAACCTGGACCTGATCTCCACGGCGCCGTCCGTGAGCTACAACGTCACGCTGGAGGACCGCTCCGAGCGCGTGGTCACCAACCCGTCGGAGTTCCCCGAGGGCAAGCTCGCCGAGATCCGCGAGCCCATGGTCACCGCCACGGTCCTGGCCCCGTCCGAGTTCATCGGCGCGATCATGGAGCTGTGCCAGTCCAAGCGTGGCCAGCTCCAGGGCATGGACTACCTCTCGGAGGACCGGGTTGAGCTGCGCTACCGCCTGCCGCTCGCCGAGATCGTCTTCGACTTCTTCGACCAGCTCAAGTCCCGCACCAAGGGCTACGCGTCCCTGGACTGGAAGGCCGACGGCGAGGAGGCGGCCGACCTCGTGAAGGTCGACATCCTGCTGCAGGGTGAGCCCGTGGACGCGTTCAGCGCGATCACCCACCGGGACAAGGCGTACTCCTACGGTGTGATGATGACCGGGAAGCTGCGGGAGCTCATCCCGCGCCAGCAGTTCGAGGTCCCCATCCAGGCCGCGATCGGCTCGCGCGTGATCGCCCGCGAGAACATCCGGGCGATCCGCAAGGACGTGCTCTCCAAGTGCTACGGCGGTGACATCTCCCGCAAGCGCAAGCTGCTCGAGAAGCAGAAGGAGGGCAAGAAGCGGATGAAGATGGTCGGCCGCGTCGAGGTCCCCCAGGAGGCGTTCGTGGCGGCACTGTCCTCCGACGAGGCCGCGGACAAGAAGAAGAAGTAGTGGCCCCGGCCCAGCCCGAGGGCCTGCCCGCCCCGCTCGACGGGCGGCTGCCGTCCTCGGCCGCGCCGGGATCCGCGGAGCGCACGCTGAGCCTGTACGTGCACGTGCCGTTCTGCGCGGTCCGCTGCGGCTACTGCGACTTCAACACCTACACCGCCACGGAACTGGGGCCGGGTGTCTCGCAGGACGCCTACGCCGGCGACGCCGCGGCGGAGGTCCGGTGGGCCCGCCGGGTCCTCGAGGACTCGGGCGCGGCCGTCCGCCCGCTGCACAGCGTGTTCCTCGGCGGCGGCACCCCCACGCTGCTGCCCGCCGAGGACCTCGCCGCGGTCCTGGCCCAGGCCCGGGAGAGCTTCGGGCTGGCCGAGGGCGCCGAGGTGACGACGGAGGCGAACCCCGACTCCGTGACGCCCCGCTCCCTGCGGCTGCTCGCCGCGGCCGGCGTGACGCGCGTGTCCTTCGGGATGCAGTCCGCGGTCCCGCACGTGCTCGCGGTCCTGGACCGCACCCACGACCCGGAGAACGTCCCGCGCGCCGTGGCGTGGGCGCGCGAGGCCGGTCTGGGCGTGAGCGTCGACCTCATCCACGGGACGCCGGGGGAGTCCCTGGCCGACTGGGAGCGCTCCGTGCGCACGGCGGTCTCCTACGAGCCCGACCACGTCTCGGCGTACTCGCTGATCATCGAGGAGGGCACGCGGCTGGCGGCGCGCATGCGCCGCGGCGAGGTGCCACCCGTGGACGAGGACGACCAGGCCGACAAGTACGAGCTGGCCGACCGTCTCCTCGCACAGGCCGGTTTCGAGTGGTATGAGGTGAGCAACTGGGCCCGGCCCGCGCCCGGCGCGGATCCGCAGGCCCACCGGAGCCGGCACAACCTCGCCTACTGGCACAACCAGGACTGGTGGGGGATCGGTCCCGGGGCGCACTCGCACGTGGGCGGGACCCGCTGGTGGAACCTCAAGCACCCCGTGCCCTATACGCGCCGGATCCGGGCGGGCGAGTCGCCGGCCGCGGGTCGCGAGATCCTCGACGCCGGAACGCGCCGCCTGGAGCGCGTGATGCTGGAGACGAGGACCCGGGAGGGCCTGCCCCTGTCCGCCCTCGACGAGAACGGGCGCACCGCGGTGGCCGGGCTGATCGCGGACGGGCTGGTGGAGCCGCGGGAGGCGCTGCGCGGTGCCGTGGTGCTGACCCTGCGGGGCCGGCTCCTGGGCGACGCCGTGGTGCGGCGGCTACTGGGCTGAGGCCTCCGCCGGGCCCCGGTCGTCCGCGGGCCCGGAAGGGACGGCTCAGCGGCGGCCGGTGCGGTTCACGGACCGCTCGCGCAGCTTCTCCTCGAGCCGGTCGTAGAGCCGGGTGTTGAAGCGGTAGACGTGCGGGTCGCCGCGGTTCACCCCGATGCCGCCGGCGAGCGAGCCCACGGCCAGCAGCAGCCAGGCGGCGGTGGCCGCGAGCGCGAAGAACCAGCCGATGTAGGGCACCGGCGCGAGCAGCACACCGACGACGACCACGAGCGTCGGCAGCAGGGTGAAGTTCATGGCCTCCTTCGACTCCTGCTCGGTGAACCGGCCCCGGCCGCGGAAGACGCGGTGGATCAGGAACGAGGGCAGGAAGCCGGCGACGCCGCCGAAGTGGGCGAGGGTCGCCCACTGGTGGTCCTCGGTGACGCTCAGCGGCTGCGCCACGGGGGAGAGGCCCTCGAAGGGGGCTCCGGAGCTGTCGCGGCTCGAGCGGGGATCGGTCTGCACGGGCACGTGGCATCCTTCGGCAGTGGGACCGCTCGGGGGCGGCGGTCGGTGGTCGGCGTGGGTCGAGTCTACCGGCCGGTCACGTCGTTCGCCGCCCGCGGCCCGGGCGCGTGTGCTTTTGTGACGACCCGGGCGCCGTGCCGGGGGCTCAGGCGCCGGGCGCGGTGAGGAAGTCGATGAGCTCCTCGACCCTGCCCAGCAGCGCCGGCTCCAGGTCGGCGTAGCTGTCCACCCGGGAGAGGATGTGCTGCCAGGCCCGGCCGAGGTCGCCGGCGGTGCGGTGCGGCCAGCCCAGGGCGGCTGCCGTGCCCGTCTTCCAGTCGGTGCCGCGCGGCACCACGGGCCACGCGTCGATGCCCAGGACCGCCGGCTTGACCGCCTGCCAGATGTCCACGTAAGGGTGGCCCAGCACCAGGACGTTGCGCTCCGCGCCGGGCAGGCGCATCGTCTCCGCGGCGATCCGGGACTCCTTGGAGCCGGGGACGAGGTGGTCCACGAGGATCCCGAGCCGCCGCCCCGGCCCCGGGGCGAACTCCCGCACGGCGGCCGGCAGGTCGTCGATGCCGTGCAGGGGTTCCACCACGACGCCCTCGACGGCGAGGTCGTGTCCCCAGACCTTCGCGACGAGCTCGGCGTCGTGGTAGCCCTCGACCCACACGCGGGAGGCCTTGGCCGTGGCGGCGCGCAGGCCTTCGACCTCGACGGAGCCCGACCGGGTGCGCGCGGGCTTCCGGGCGGCCGGGGCCGTGCGCGGCTCGACCACGACGACGGGCTCGCCCTCGAGCAGGAAGCCGGGTCCGAGCCGGAACGCCTTGACGCGGCCCCGGCGGTCCTCGAGGCCCATGACCCGCACGCCGCCGATCGTCTCGAGCGAGACGACGGCGCCGACCCAGCCGGTCGTGGCGTCCTCGAGGAGCAGGCCGGGGGAGGCCGGCACCTCGGCCGCGGCGGGCCGGCGGCGGGCCAGGGCGTCGTCGTCGAGGCTGCGCGGGCCCCAGCCGTAGGTGCTCATGGACGTCCTCCCGGTCGCGGTGCCGGTGCCCCGGCGCGGATCAGCCGGAAGCGTACCAAACGGGGGGCGTCCCACCCGGTCGACACGGAGGCTACACTGGACCGGCTGGCACTGTGGCCGCCAGAGTGCCAGCCGCGGGGAGTTTCCCGGGCACAGGGAGCACCGAGGAGACGGGACCGACCGGGAAGGAGCGACGTGAACCATCCGAGACGACTGCAGATCCTGCAGGCCATCGTGGAGGACTACGTCCACTTCCGGGAGCCGGTGGGCTCCAAGGCGCTCGTGGAGCGGCACCAGCTCGGCGTGTCCTCGGCGACCGTGCGCAACGACATGGCCGCGCTCGAGGAGGAGGGGCTGATCGTCGCTCCTCACACGAGCTCCGGGCGGATTCCGACCGACAAGGGCTACCGCACGTTCGTGGACCGGATCGCGGCCGTGAAGCCGCTCTCGGGCCCGGAGCGACGGGCCATCCAGAGCCTGCTCGACGACGCCGCGGACATCGACGACGTCATGGAGCGCACGGTGCGGCTGCTGGCCCAGCTCACCCACCAGGTGGCGGTGGTGCAGTACCCGCACGCCTCCGGGGTCACCGTCCGGCACGTGGAGGTCGTGGACGTCGGCGGGGGCCAGGTGCTCGTCGTGCTGATCCCCACCAACGGCCGGGTGGCGCAGAGGGTCGCCGTGCTGCACGGGGAGCTCGAGGAGTCGCACCTCCTCGAGCTGCGCGCCCGCGTGCTGGCCGCCGTCGTGGGGCGGCCCCTCACCGCCGTGCCGGAGGTGCTGGCCGTCATGACGGACTCCGTGGCCCCGCAGCTGCGGCCCGCCGCGGCGGCCGTGTCCGAGGCGGTCTCGGCCCTGGCCGCCGGGGGCACCGAGCACCGGCTGGTCATGGCCGGGACCGCCAACCTGGCCCGCTCGACCGGGGACTTCCACCTGAGCATCGGACCGGTCCTCGAGGCCCTCGAGGAGCAGGTGGTGATGCTGCGGCTGCTCTCCGAGATGGAGCAGGACGCCCGCGGCGTGGCCGTGCGGATCGGCGCGGAGAACGCCGAGGGTCCGCTCGCCGAGGCCTCGGTCGTCGCGACCGGCTACGGACCCGAGTCCCAGTCCAAGGTGGGCGTGGTGGGCCCGATGCGCATGGACTACCCGTCCACGATGGCGGCCGTGCGGGCCGTCGCCCGCTATCTCTCCCGTATCCTCGGGGGCTGACCCGGGCACCGCAGACGCCGTCACGTCCCGGCACCACGTCCTCCGCAGATTCCGCCACAGATTCCTCCACAGACCTTTCGACAGAACTCTCGACAGAACGGACCACGGTGAGCGATCACTACGAGACCCTGGGCGTGTCCCGGGACGCCAGCATGGAAGAGATCAAGAAGGCCTACCGCAAGAAGGCCCGCAAGCTCCACCCCGACGTCAACCCCGAACCGGGGGCCGACGAGGAGTTCAAGCGTCTCTCCCACGCCCACGACGTCCTCTCCGACCCCGAGAAGCGGCGGGTCTACGACGCCACGGGCAACGAGAACGGCACGGACACCGGGTTCGGCGGCGGCTTCCCCGGATCGGGGTTCGGCTTCCAGGACATCTTCGACACCTTCTTCCAGGGCGCCGGGGGCTCCGGGTCCGGGCGCCGGGGCCCCGCCTCCCGGACCCGGCAGGGCCAGGACGCGCTCATCAACGTGCGCGTCTCGCTCCAGGACGCCGTGTTCGGCACCGAGAAGCGGATCACCGTGGACACGGCCGTGGTCTGCCCCACGTGCGACGGCACGTGCTGCCAGGAGGGCACCCGCCCCGAGACCTGCGACGTGTGCCACGGCACCGGCCAGGTCCAGCGCCAGGTGCAGTCGATCCTCGGCACCGTGGTCACCGCCGCCCCGTGCGGCACGTGCCAGGGTTTCGGGACGGTCATCAAGCACCCGTGCCACGAGTGCTACGGCGAGGGCCGGGTGCGCGATCGCCGTCCGCTGACCGTCAAGATCCCCGCCGGCGTCTCCACCGGCAACCGCATCCGGCTCTCGGGCCAGGGCGAGGCCGGGACCGCCGGCGGGCCCAACGGTGACCTCTACGTGGAGCTCAAGGTGGACCCGGACCCGACCTTCGAGCGGCAGGGGGACGACCTGCACGCCCGGGTGCGGCTGCCCATGACCTCCGCGGCGCTCGGCACCACGGTGACGCTCGAGACCTTCGACGGCGAGCGCGAGGTCCCCGTGCCCCCGGGCACCCAGACCGGTCACACCGTGACCCTGCACGAACTCGGCGCCACGCGGCTGCGCGGGGGCGGCCGGGGCGACCTGTTCGTCCACCTCGAGGTCGAGACCCCGTCCGGACTCGACGACGAGCAGCGCCGCCTCCTGGAGCAGCTGTCCCGGCTGCGGGGCGAGGAGCAGTCGACGGGCACGACCCTGAGCACGCCGGCGGGCGCCGGGGGCTTCTTCTCACGGCTCCGGGACCGGTTCTCGGACCTGTGAGCCTGCCGGTCTTCAAGGTCGGACCCGGCGAGCTGCCGGGGCCCGGGGACGTGGTCACGGTCACGGGGCCGGAGGCCCGGCACGCCGTCACCGTGCGCCGTCTCGCCCCGGGCGAGCGGCTGGAGCTCGTGGACGGGTCCGGCACCCGGGCGGTGGGCGAGCTGCTGTCCGGGACGAAGGACAGCATGGAGGTCCGGGTCACGGGGGTGGTCAGCGAACCCGCCCGCCGGCCGCGGCTCGTGCTGGCCCAGGCCCTCGCGAAGGGCGACCGCGACCTGCTGGCCGTCGAGACGGCCACGGAGCTCGGCGTCGACGCCGTGGTCCCCTGGCAGGCGCAGCGCTCCATCGTGCGGTGGAAGCAGGAGCGCGCCGCGAAGAGCCACGAGAAGTGGGTGAGCACCGTGGCCGCGGCCGCCAAGCAGTCCCGCCGGGCGCTCTGGCCCGAGGTCCTGCCGCTGGCCGGCACCCCGGAGCTTGCGGCCGTGCTCGGGCAGCCCGCGACAGCCGGGCTCGTGCTGCACGAGGAGGCCACCGCCTCCCTGGCCGACCTCGCCGGGCAGGGGGACGCCCCGTGGGCGGACGCGGAACGGATCGTGCTCGTCGTCGGCCCCGAGGGGGGCATCGGGCCCGACGAACTCCAAGCCCTGACAGGTGCGGGCGGACGGGCCGTGCGGCTCGGCCCCGAGGTGCTGCGCAGCTCCACGGCGGGGCCGGCCGCCCTCGCCGTGCTCAGCGCGGCGCTCGGCCGCTGGGCGGGCACCACGGGCTGACCCGGCGCCCCCGCGGCCGAGCGTGGGGCCGGTCAGCGGGGCAGGACCTCGACGGTCCTGTCGTCGAGCACGGGCCGGCCCTCGGCGTCGCGGCCCTCGACCGTCAGGACGTACTCGCCCGGGGGCAGCAGGAGGCCGGCCCGGAACTCGGCCGAGCCGTCGTCCAGTGGGACGGTCTCGACCGTCCCGGTCGAGACCGTCCGTGCGGGACCGCCGTCCCTCGCCCTGGCGGTCCACCGGGCGCCGGCGACCCCCTCGAGCAGGCGCCCGGTGAGGACGAGCCGGCCCTCGGTGCGGGCCCCGTTCCGGGGGGTCAGGATCCACACGGGCGCCTCGAGCCGCTCGTCGGCCCGCAGGGGCTCGTCGAGCCGCACCGAGCCGAACACCACCTCCCCGGCGCGCCCGTCGACGAGCACGACGACCCGGGGCTCCGAGGTCCTGGACAGCAGCCCGGACGTCGTGGCGGCGGCCGTCACGGTGTGCGCGAGCTGCTGGAGGGCCAGATGCGCCTCGTGACGGCCCAGGCCGGGCCGGAAGGCCTCGGAGGGCATGTCCACGGTGATCGTCCCGTCGGGGGTCATCGAGCTGCCGACCTCGTCGACGGGGGACCACAGGGTCCTCTGGTCCGGGTCCCCGGGCCTGGCCGAGGTCATCAGCTCGGCCGCGGCGGCGATGGGATCCGCGGCCCCGGGGTCCTCGTCGTCGTCGCGGAACTCCCGGAAGAGCACCTGCTCGCCGTCGACGTCGCCCACCCAGTACACGGGCAGCTGGGTCGTGGCCACCGTCCCGTTAGCGACGCTCACCGTCGCGGCGGCGACGGGCTCGGTGCCCGTGGCCGGCCGGGCACCGCCCAGCACCCCGTCGCCCCCCGCGCCGCATCCGGCGAGCACGAGCGCGCACGCCACGGCCGGCACGAGCGCGCCGGCGGGCGTGGCGCGCCGCCGCGGGTGGGGGGTGGGCATGACGGGACGAGCACCTCTGCTTTCCGGGATCCGCGGGGGCGGAACGTGCGGCCAGGGGGCGGCCGGCGTCCCCCGGCCGAAGGACCCGACCATTCCAGCACAGCGGACGACGGCGTCCACAGCCGGAAGGGCCTCCTCGGGGTGACCGATACCAAATCGGAATGTGCACCCGGCGCGTCGCGGGGGCCCGCCCGCGCGGTACCCTGGAAGGACGACGAGCCGCGCCGTGGACGCCCGGAGCGCCCGTCCACCACACCTGCGACCGGCGTCCGTCACGAGAGAGCGAGAGCACGGCCCCGAGGGGCCGGACCCATGACTGAGACGCTGCCCGGCACCACGCACCCCCTGACGGCACGCACCGCCATCACCTTTCCCGACCGCGAGACGATGGTCCGCTGCCTCGGCCCAGGGGACGAGAACCTGCGCCAGGTCGAGGCCGCCTTCCCGGGCCTCGTCACCGGCCCGCGCGGCCTCGAGCTCGGCCTCGAGGGTCCCGGCGGGCCCGTGCGGATCGTCGCGACGCTGTTCGAGGAGCTCAAGGTCCTCGCCGGGCGCGAGACCACGATCACCCCGCAGGTCATCGGGCAGCTGCTGGAGATCATCGGACGGGACCTCTCGGCCCGGCCGAGCGGGGCCCTGACCCAGAACATCCTCTCGAGCCGCGGCCGCAAGATCAGGCCCAAGACGCTGCGCCAGAAGGCCTACGTCGACGCGATCGACGAGCACACCGTGGTGTTCGGCATCGGCCCCGCGGGCACCGGCAAGACCTACCTGGCGATGGCGAAGGCCGTGCAGGCGCTGCAGGCCAAGGAGGTCTCCCGGATCATCCTGACCCGCCCTGCCGTGGAGGCGGGGGAGCGGCTCGGCTTCCTGCCGGGGAGCCTCAGCGAGAAGATCGACCCGTACCTGCGCCCGCTCTACGACGCCCTGCACGACATGATGGATCCCGAGTCGATCCCCCGGCTCATGGAGGCCGGCACGATCGAGGTCGCGCCCCTGGCCTACATGCGCGGGCGGACGCTCAACGACGCCTTCATCATCCTCGACGAGGCCCAGAACACCACGCCGGAGCAGATGAAGATGTTCCTCACCCGGCTCGGCTTCGGCTCGAAGATGGTCGTCACCGGGGACGTCACCCAGGTGGACCTGCCCGGCAGCACCTCCTCGGGGCTGCGCCAGGTCCAGCACGTGCTCGGCGGCGTGGCCGACGTCGCGTTCACGGAGATGACCTCCGAGGACGTCGTGCGCCACGAGCTGGTCAGCCGCATCGTCAACGCCTACGACACGTTCGACACGACCAACCGGCGACGCACCGAGCGCCGGCAGCGCAAGGAGGGCGCCAGGACGGCGCGCGCCTCGGCGGGCGAACCGCGGAACGCTGCTCCGGGCCGCGCCGCCCCGCAGGGCGGGGAGGAGGCCTGATGGCCGTCGAGATCGACCTGCACGCCGCGCCCGCGGACGTCCCGGAGGCCGACCGGGAGGCCTGGGCGGCTGTCGACGTCGACCTCCTGCGCCGTCTGGCCGAGCACGTCCTGGCCCGGCTGCACGTCCACCCCGACGCCGAGCTGTCCGTCGCCGTCGTCGACGAGGAGGAGATGGCGCGCCTGCACGTGGACTGGATGGACCTGCCGGGGCCCACGGACGTCATGTCCTTCCCCATGGACGAGCTCCGTCCCGGCACCCCGGAGGAGCTCACGGAGGGCACCCTGGGGGACGTGGTGCTCTGCCCGACCGTCGCCCGCCGTCAGGCCGAGGCCGCCGGTCACCCGGTCGCGGACGAGCTGTGCCTGCTCACCACCCACGGGATCCTGCATCTGCTCGGCCACGACCACGCCGGGCCGGAGGAGCGCGCGATCATGTTCGCCCTGCAGCGGGACCTGCTCACCGACTTCCTCGGCCGGCCCGCGCCGGTCGAGACCATGGAGTAGCGCCGGATGACCACTGCCGTCCTGATCGTCGCGGCGTTCGTGTTCCTGTGCACGGCGTTCGTGCTCACCGCCGCCGAGACCGGTCTGACGTACCTGCCGCGGGCCGAGGCCGAGGCCATCGCCCGTGAGGAGCGCGGCTCCGCCGCCGCGCGCGTGCTCGCCACGCCGACCGCCCACCTGCAGGCGCTGCGCTTCTGGTCCGTGTGGTTCGAGACGGCGTCCGCGGTCGCCGTGGCCCTGGCGATGTTCCACGGGCTCGACCACGTGTGGCTCGCCGGGCTGCTGGCGACCGTGGTCATGGCCGCGGTCGGCTTCGTGCTCGCCGGGGTCTCACCCCGCCAGGTGGGGCGCAGCAACCCCGCCGGCACCGTCCGGCGCACCGCCGGCCTCGTCCGCGTGCTGCGCACCGTGCTGGGCCCGGTGCCGGGGATCCTCGTGCGCCTCGGCTCGTCCGTGACCCGGAACACCGGCCGTCCGGCGCCCGGGTTCCTCAGCGAGGAGGAGCTGCTCGAGTTCGTCGACCGCTCCACCGACCAGGACCTCATCGAGGACGACGAGGCCGAGCTGCTGCACTCGGTCTTCGACCTCGACGACACGAACGTCCGCGCCGTCATGGTGCCCCGCACGGACATGGTGACCATCGACGACGACGAGAGCGTGGACGACGCGCTGAACCTCTTCTTCCGCTCCGGCTACTCCCGGATCCCGGTCATCGGGGAGAGCTCCGACGACGTGCTGGGCATCCTGTACCAGAAGGACGTGGCGGAGCGCGTGCACCGCTCCGGCACCGGCCTGCGCCTGGACGGGCTGTGCGAACTGGCCCGCGAGGTCCGCTACGTGCCGGAGTCCAAGAAGGTCAGCGAGCTCCTGCGCGAGATGCAGCTCGAGTCCATCCACGTGGCCGTCGTCGTCGACGAGTACGGGGGGACCGCCGGGCTCGTCACCCTGGAGGACCTCATCGAGGAGCTGCTCGGCGAGATCGTCGACGAGTACGACCGGGAGAAGCCGGAGGTCGCCGAGCTGGCCCCGGGGCGCTACCGGGTCTCGGCGCGGCTGGGCGTGGAGGACCTGGGCGACCTGTTCGGGGTGGACCTCGAGGACGACGAGGTCGACACCGTGGGCGGGCTGCTCGCCAAGAGCATCGGGCGCGTGCCCATCGTGGGCTCGCGGGCCACCGTGGCGGGCATCGTCCTCGAGGCCGTGACCCTGGAGGGGCGCCGCAACAGGGTGGGCCAGCTCGAGGTCCACCGGGACCCGGACTGGGTTCCCCCGGGGTCCACCGCCGTGGACGCCGCCGCACTGGAGTCCGAGGAGGAGTCCCATGTCTGAGACCACCGAGAGCCACCCCCCGCGGGACGGCGCCGGGACGCCGTTCCGCGCCGGGTTCGCCGTGCTGGTCGGGCGGCCCAACGCGGGCAAGTCCACGCTCACCAACGCGCTCGTCGGGCAGAAGGTGGCCATCACCTCCACCCGGCCGCAGACCACCCGCCACACCATCCGGGGCATCGTGCACCGGCCCGAGGGGCAGCTCGTGCTGGTCGACACCCCGGGGCTGCACCGTCCCCGGACCCTGCTGGGACAGCGGCTCAACGACCTCGTGGCCGACACCCTCGCGGAGGTGGACGTCATCGGCTTCTGCGTTCCGGCGAACGAGAAGATCGGCCCGGGCGACCGGTTCATCGCCCAGCAGCTCGCCGCCTCCGGCAACAAGCCCGTGGTCGCGGTCGTCACCAAGACGGACACCGTCTCCCGGGCCGAGCTCACGGAGCAGCTGCTCGCCGTGACCGAGCTCGGCCGCTCCGTGATGACGGAGGAGCGCGCCGTGCGGCAGGAGCGGGAGTCGCGCAAGCCCCGCCACCGCTCCGGCGGGGCCCCCGCCGCGCCGGACGCGACCGGCGCCGGGGAGCCGGGCTGGGCGGACGTGATCCCCGTCTCCGCCGTGGACGGCTTCCAGGTCGAGGCACTGGCCGAGCTGCTCATCAGCCGGATGCCGGTCTCGCCGCCGCTGTACCCCGAGGGTGAGCTCACGGACGAGCCGGAGCTCACCATGGTCGCCGAGCTGGTCCGCGAGGCCGCGCTCGAGGGCGTGCGCGACGAGCTGCCCCACTCGCTGGCCGTGGTGGTCGAGGAGATGGTCCCGCGCGAGGGCCGGCCGGCGGACCGGCCGCTGCTCGACGTGCGGGTCAACGTCTACGTGGAGCGCCCCTCGCAGAAGGCCATCGTCATCGGCAAGGGCGGGGCCCGGCTGCGGGAGATCGGCACGCGTTCCCGCGGCGCGATCGAGGCCCTGCTCGGCACGAAGGTCTACCTGGACCTGCACGTGAAGGTCGCCAAGGAGTGGCAGCGGGACCCCAAGCAGCTCTCGCGCCTGGGCTTCTGAGCCGGCCGCCGGACGGGACCGCAGGTCCGCGCCCACACCGCGCGTCCAGGACGCGCGGCTACGATGACTGCCGGTGTTCCGCACCGGACGCCGTTGCCCGACCGTGGTCCGCGTGACCGCGGCCGTCCCAGGAGAAGATCACCGTGTCCCCAGACGCCCCCGAGGTCCGCGCCAGCCCACGCCACCGGCGTCGGTCCCGGAAGCGGTGGGCGGTCCTGGCCCTGGTCGTGGTGCTGCTCGCGGTGCTCGGACTCGGCGTGGCGGCGACGTGGCGGCTGCAGTCCAACCTGGACACCTCCCCGCTGGACCTCGGGGACGAGCCCGCCGCCGTCGAGCCCGGCCCGCTGGACATCCTCGTGATGGGCTCCGACACGCGCACCGGGGAGGGCAACGAGGACTACGGCGACGCGGAGGACAGCGACGGCTACTCGGACGTCATGATGCTCGTGCACGTCGCCGAGGACCGCAGCCGGGCCACGGTCGTCTCCTTCCCCCGGGACCTCGTGGCGGACATCCCCCGGTGCACGGATCCGGAGACCGGCCGCGTGCACGCCCCGGAGCAGGACGCCACGCTGAACTCCGCGATCGCGAACGGCGGCCCGGGGTGCACGGTCGCCACCGTCAACCGCATGACCGGACTGAAGATCGACCACTTCATGCTCGCGGACTTCCACGCCGTCGAGGAGCTCTCCTCCGCCGTGGGCGGCGTCGAGGTCTGCGTGAACGAGGCCGTCGACGACCCGAAGTCCGGCCTGAAGCTGCCGGCCGGCGTCTCGTCCGTGGAGGGCGAGCAGGCACTGGCCTTCCTGCGCAGCCGGGCGGCCTTCGGGGACGGCGGGGACGTGAGCCGGATCCGCTCCCAGCAGTCCTTCCTCGCCTCCCTGGCCCGCAAGGTCGAGGAGGAGGGCACGCTCTCGGACCTGCCCACCCTGTACCGGATCGCCGACGTCGCCACCAGGAACCTGCACGTCGACGAGGAACTGGGCAACGTGGCCACCATGGTCGGCCTGGCCACCGCGCTGCGGGGGATCGACCTCGCCAGCATGCTCTTCGTGACCGTTCCCACGGAGCCCTACGAGCCGGACCCCAACCGGCTCCGGCTCGAGGAGGAGAAGGCCGAGGAGCTCTTCGAGGCGCTGCGCGAGGACCGTCCACTCGCCGACGGCACGGAACCCTCGGCCACGCCCACCGCCACCCCCACCGCAGCGGATCCCTCGGCCGGGACGGGCCCCGGGTCGGGGCCCGACGCCGGGTCCGGGTCGGCCGTCGCCCCGGCCACGGTCCCGCTCACCGTCTCGAACGCCTCCGGCGTGCGGGACCGGGACGCGGAGGTCGCCGAGCTGCTGGCGGACGAGGGGTACGCGCCCGTGGAGAGCGGTCCGCAGGCGGCCGAGCTGCCCGGCACGCAGGTCTTCTTCGGGCCCGGCTGGTACGGGGCCGCCGAGCAGGTCGCCGAGCTGCTGGGCGTCCCGTCCGCGCAGATCGTGCCGACCACCGACGTCGCGGGCGTGCTGGTCTCCGTGGGCCGGGACTTCCGCGAGGGGGAGCGGATGGACGTGACCGCCAGGCTGCCGGACGGGCTCCACGGGCAGACCGCGGAGCAGCACACCTGCCAGGAGGCGGCCGGCGACTGGTGACCCCCGGCCCGGGGGTCGACCCGCGCCACGTGGTACTTTGGTCCCATGCGGACCGAGATGCTCCTCCTTACGTGCCGCAACGGGGCCTGACGCGACGACCTGTGGCCGGCCTCCCGTTGCGGAGTTCCTGATGCCCGGCCACCGCAGACGTCTCGAGCAGAACAGGCCAACCCCATGCGCAATCTCCAGCAGCCCTCCGGCATGCCCACCCACAAGTACGTCCCGTACCAGCGGCAGTTCCCCTTCGACATGTCCGACCGGACATGGCCGGACCAGGTCATCACGAAGGCCCCCCGCTGGTGCGCCGTGGACCTGCGGGACGGCAACCAGGCGCTGATCGACCCCATGAACTCGGACCGCAAGCTCAAGATGTTCGAGCTGCTCGTGCGGATGGGGTACAAGGAGATCGAGGTCGGCTTCCCCTCGGCCTCGCAGACGGACTTCGACTTCGTGCGCCGCCTCGTGGAGGAGGACCGGATCCCCGACGACGTCACGATCCAGGTCCTGACCCAGTCCCGTGAGCACCTCATCGAGCGCACCTACGAGGCGATCGACGGGGCCGGCCGGGCCATCGTCCACCTCTACAACGCGACGTCCACGCTGCAGCGCCGGGTGGTCTTCGACCAGGACATGGACGGCATCGTCGACATCGCCCTCTCCGGTGCCCGGCTGTGCATGAAGTACGAGGAGCAGCTGAGGAACACCGCGGTGACATACGAGTACTCCCCGGAGTCCTACACCGGCACGGAGCTGGAGTTCGCGGCACGGATCTCGAACGCCGTGGCCGAGACGTTCGAGATCGGCGGGGACCGGGAGATGATCCTCAACCTGCCCGCGACCGTGGAGATGGCCACCCCGAACGTGTACGCGGACTCCATCGAGTGGATGTGCCGCAACCTCTACGACCGGGACGCCACCGTCGTGTCCCTGCACCCGCACAACGACCGCGGCACCGGTGTGGCCGCCGCCGAGCTCGGCTACCTGGCCGGTGCCGACCGCATCGAGGGCTGCCTGTTCGGCAACGGCGAGCGGACCGGCAACGTGGACCTGGTGACCCTCGGCCTCAACATGCTCACGCAGGGCGTGGACCCGCAGATCGACTTCTCGGACATCGACGAGATCCGCCGCACCGTGGAGTACTGCAACCAGCTGCCCGTCCCCGAGCGCGCCCCCTACGGCGGGGACCTCGTGTTCACGGCCTTCTCCGGGTCCCACCAGGACGCCATCAAGAAGGGCTTCGACCGGATGGCGCGCGACGCCGAGGACCGGGGCTGCTCGGTGGACGAGATGGTGTGGGCCGTGCCGTACCTGCCGATCGACCCGAAGGACCTGGGCCGGACGTACGAGGCCGTGATCCGCGTGAACTCGCAGTCGGGCAAGGGCGGCGTGGCCTACCTGCTCAACAGCGACCACGGGCTGGACCTGCCGCGCCGCGCCCAGATCGAGTTCTCGAGGGTGGTCCAGGAGCACTCCGACACCGCCGGCGGGGAGATCTCCGGGGCCGAGCTGTGGAAGATCTTCGCGGACGAGTACCTGCCGACCGCCCACGACGGCGGTCCCGGTCGCTGGGGCCGGTACCGGATCACCAACATCACCACGAGCTCCGAGGAGGAGGGGGAGACGACCCTCGAGATCGGGCTCGACGTCGACGGCGTGCAGCACCACCGGACCGGGCACGGGAACGGTCCCATCGAGGCGCTGCTCCAGGTCTTCGCGGCGGAGGGCATGGACGTCCGCGTGCTCGACTACAGCGAGCACGCCCTCTCGGCCGGTGGCGACGCCCAGGCCGCCAGCTACGTCGAGGCGGCCGTGGGCGAGCGCGTGCTGTGGGGCGTGGGCATCGACGCCAACACGACCCGCGCCTCGCTGAAGGCGGTCGTCTCCGCGGTGAACCGGGCCGTGCGCGACGCCCAGCGCTGAGCCCCCGCGTCCCGACCACGGCGGCCCGACCCCCGCGGAGGGGGCGGGCCGCCGCCGTCCGGAGGTCCGCCCCGGCGCGGCCGTCCGCGGTGTCCGCCGCCCGTGGGAGAATGGGGCCGTGGCCAGGACGACCTTCGCATCGCGCAGCTATCGGGACGACGCCGTGGTCCTGCGCACCTACAAGCTGGGCGAGGCCGATCGGATAGTGGTGCTCCTCACCCGCGACCACGGCCAGGTCCGTGCCGTCGCGAAGGGCGTGCGCCGCACGAGCTCGCGGTTCGGCTCCCGGCTGGAGCCCTTCAACGTGGCCGAGCTGCAACTGGTCACGGGCCGGAACCTCGACATCGTCTCCCAGGCCCTGGGCCGGCGCGGCTACGGGTCGGTGATCGCCGCCGACTACGCCAAGTACACGGCGGCCACGGCCATGGTGGAGGCGGCGGAGAAGTTCACGGAGAACGACGACGAGGCCGCCGCCCAGCAGTACCGTCTGCTCGTGGGCGCGCTGTCGGCCCTGGCGCGCGGGCTGCACGAGCCCGGGGCGGTCCTCGACTCCTACCTGCTGCGTGCGGTCTCGACGGCAGGCTGGGCCCCGACCTTCACCGACTGCGCCCGGTGCGGCGTCCCCGGTCCGCACGAGGCGTTCTCGGCCCCGCTCGGCGGGGCGGTCTGCACGGCCTGCCGGCCGCCCGGGGCGGCGGCCCCGGACCCGGCCGTCCTCGAGCACCTCGCGGCGCTGCTCACCGGGGACTGGGAGCGGGTGGACGCCGCGGAGCCCCGCACGGGCCGGGCCGCCGCGGGGATCGTCGCGAGCTACGTACAGTGGCACCTGGAGAGGGCCGTCCGGTCCCTGAGCCTCGTGGAACGGAGCTGACCATGCCCGGCTTTGCCGCCCCGCCCCCGCACCCCAGCGGCGCCAGCGCCCCGCCGATCCCGGAGCGGTTCGTGCCGCGGCACGTGGCCGTGGTCATGGACGGCAACGGGCGCTGGGCCAACCAGCGGGGACTGCCGCGCAACGAGGGGCACAAGGCGGGGGAGGCCGCCCTGATCGAGGTCATGGCCGGGGCCATCGAGATGGGGATCCCGTACGTGAGCGCCTACGCCTTCTCGACCGAGAACTGGAAGCGGTCCCTGGACGAGGTCACGTTCCTCATGAACTACACCGCGGACGTCATGGCGCGGCAGCTGCCCACGTTCCAGGAGTGGGGGATCCGCATCCGGTGGGCCGGACGCCGGCCCCGGCTGTGGCGGTCGGTGATCGACCGGCTCGAGGAGGCCGAGCGCGCGACCCGCGACAACGACGTCGTCACGCTCACCATGTGCGTCAACTACGGGGGCCGGGCCGAGATCGCCGACGCCGCGGCGGCGATCGCCGCCGACGCGAAGGCCGGTCGGCTGAATCCGCGCAGCGTCGACGAGGACACCGTCCAGCGCTACCTCGACGAGCCGGACCTCCCGGACGTCGACCTGTTCCTGCGGTCCTCCGGCGAGCAGCGGATCTCCAACTTCCTGCTGTGGCAGTCGGCCTACGCCGAGCTGGTGTTCCAGGACGTGCTGTGGCCCGACGTGGACCGCCGCACGCTGTGGGAGGCGGTGGAGGTCTACGCCCGCCGGGACCGCCGGTACGGGGGCGCGGTCGACCGGGTCCGGGGACCGGTCACCCCCGCCTGAGGGCGGGTCCGCCGGACGGAGCGCAGCCAGGCCACCAGGTCCCGCTGCGTGGCCCGCCGCACCGGCCACCGGGAGAGGTGGACGTCGTGCACCGCCCCCTCGTAGGAGCGCACCGTGACGTGCGGTCCGAGGTCCCGGGTGTGCCGCCGGATCTGGCGGACGTCGAGCACGGTGTCCGCCGTGCGCATCCGCTCGGACCACCAGGGGCGGATCCACGAGCGCGCCGAGGCCTGGACCAGCACGGGAACGTCGAGTTCCAGGCCCTCCGCCACCACACGCTGGGCCTGGAGGACGGCGTTGAGCCAGCCGGGGGTGATGTCGAAGCTCGTCTCGGGGCGCCAGCGGGGGTCGATCGGCCACTCGCCCTCCGCGCGTTCGCTGATCACCCGGTAGTAGTGGCTGCGCAGGCGCGCGCGCACCGCGCGGTCCGGGCGCTGCTGGGCGAGACGCGCCATGACCGGTCGCAGCGCGGCGCCCACGGCGTCGGAGCCGTGGGGTCCCAGCCACGGCGCGTTGAGCGCGAGCCCGTCCAGCCGGCCCGGGTGGCGGGCCGCCCACAGGGCGGCGGTGAGCCCACCGGTGGAATGCCCCATCAGCACGAGCCGGCCCCGCCGGCCGGGCAGTCCGTCCTCGGCCATGACCGAGAACGCGGCCTCGATGTCGTCGTCGTACGCGGCGAGGTCCGTGGTGTGCCCCGGCTGCCCGGCCGCGTCCCGGAGGACGTCGTCGGTGAGGTTGCGCCCGTAGCCGTGCAGGTCCAGCGCGTAGAAGGCCCAGCCCGCGCCCCAGCAGGTGCGGGCGAGCTCGGCGTTGAAGAAGTAGTCGGACCAGCCGTGCAGGTACAGGACCGCGTCGCGGACCCGATCGGTGACCGCCGAGCGGCCCTCCGGGCGGTACCGGACCACCGTGGCGGTGGTGTGCGGCTCGGAGCAGGCTCCCAGCTGCACCGTGCGCGCGCGGAACCCGGGCCCCAGCACGTCGGGTACCCACTCCTCCGGGACTGATCCCATGCCGTCACCTCGCGCGGGCGGTCCCGGCACCGGGCCGCGGCGCCTCCCGGACCGCCCGGTCGGAGGAGCGCCCTGTGGAAGACTGGGCCCATGCGCTTCTACCCTACGTTCTTCCAGGCCGTCTTCGCCCGGATGGATCCCGAACGGGCCCACCGCGCCGGCTTCCTGGGCATCCGGGCGGCGCGGGCCGCGCGGGCCGGCACCGCCCTGCGGGTCTGCACCCGCCCCGACCCGGCGCTGGAGGTCCGGGCCATGGGCCTGCGGTTCCCCTCCCCGTTCGGGCTGGCGGCAGGGTTCGACAAGGGCGCGGAGGGGATCGGGGCGCTCACCGACCTGGGGTTCGGCCACGTCGAGATCGGCACCGTGACCGCGCAGGCCCAGCCGGGCAATCCCCGGCCCCGGCTGTTCCGGCTCGTCGCCGACCGCGCCGTCGTCAACAGGATGGGCTTCAACAACGAGGGGGCGGAGGTCGTCGCCCCGCGCCTGGCACGGGCCCGCCGCGAGCTCGAGGCCGACCACCGCGGCCGGGCCCGGCCCGTGATCGGCGTCAACATCGGCAAGACGAAGGTCGTCCCGCTCGAGGACGCGGTGGACGACTACCTGCAGAGCACCCGCACGCTCGCGCCCCTGGCCGACTACCTCGTGGTCAACGTGTCCTCGCCCAACACCCCGGGCCTGCGGCAGCTGCAGGAGATCGAGAGCCTCCGCCCGCTGCTCGCCGCGGTGGGGGCGGCCGCCGACGAGGCCGCGGACCGGCACGTGCCGTTGCTCGTGAAGATCGCCCCGGACCTCTCGGACGCGGACGTCCGGGCTGTCGCCGACCTCGCCCTGGACCTCGGGCTGGACGGCATCGTGGCCACGAACACGACCGTCTCGCGCGAGGGCCTCGTCTCGGACACCGCCGAAGTCGAGGCGTGCGGGGCCGGCGGCCTGTCCGGGGCTCCGCTGCGACGTCGCTCCCTGGAGGTCCTGCGGCTGCTGCGCGAGCGGGTGGGGGACCGGCTCGCCCTGGTCTCCGTGGGCGGGGTGACCACGGCCGAGGACGTCCGGGAACGGCTCGACGCCGGAGCCACGCTCGTCCAGGGCTACACGGCCTTCCTGTACGAGGGGCCCTACTGGGCGCGGCGGATCAACCAGGGGCTGGCGCGCGAGCTCGGCTCCCGGTCCTGACGGTCCGGGCCCCGTCCCCGCTGCACGAGTCCCCGCTGCACGAGTCCCCGGTGCACGACGAGAACCGCCCCCGGGCCCGAGGGCCAGGGGGCGGTTGCGGCCGCAGGAGTCCAGGACAGGCGCTCGGGACAGGAACTCAGGAGGGGCGCTGCCCCCGCGACACCTGCGGCTTGGGCAGGCGGGTGCGGCGCAGCGTCAGCGTCCGCATCGAGGCGTACCACCTCAGGCCCGGCTGCACGGTGCCGAACTTGGCCTGGGCCGCCTTCTTGAGCCGGGCGGTCATGAAGATCGTGTCGACGAGGGCGAGCACGGTGAACGCCCACACGACGTAGACGCCGTAGGTCTGCACGACCGGGTTGGGGAAGAACAGGACCAGGATGGCCGCCAGCAGGACGATCATCAGGAAGTCGCCCACGTTGTAGCGGGAGTCCACCCAGTCGCGGGCGAAGCGGCGCTGCGGGCCGCGGTCGCGCGGCCCGAGGTAGCGCTCGTCACCGGCGGCGAGGCCCGCCTGCGCCTTCAGCCGAGCCTCGCGGTTCGCGTCCCGGGACTGTGCCTTGGCGGCCTTGCGGTCCTCGGGCACCAGGGGACGGCGCCGGGCCGCCTCGCGCTCCCTGCGGCTCGGAGTGGGCCGGCCCTTGCCCGCGGTCCGCGGGCCGGGGGCCTCCGGCTCCGGGCGGGCGGGCTCAGCGGTCGCCGACGTGGAGCCCGCGCGGTCTGCATCCTTCTTGCGTCCAAACACCTGTCAAGGATAGCCGACGTGGCGGTGCCCCCGGTCGCGCCCCGTCGTAGGCTGGGCGGCATGGACGCGCCCGCCCTCCCCGTGACCGTCGAGCAGGTGCGCGCCGCCGTGCGCGCCGACCTGCCCCGGACCCTCCGGGAGCTCGTGGAGCTCGTCGCGATCCCGGGCATCGCGTGGGAGTCCTTCGACCCCCTCCAGCTCGAGCGCGGCGCCGAGGCCGTGGCCGGACTGCTCGCGGACGCGGGGATGGACGAGGTCGAGGTCCTCCGGGTGCCGCACGGGGACGCGCCGGGCCGGCCCGCCGTCGTCACCCGTGGGACACCCGCCGCGGGGCGCCCGACCCTTCTCCTCTACGCCCACCACGACGTCCAGCCCCCGGGGCGCCGGGAGCTGTGGGACTCCGACCCGTTCCGGGCCGAGGAGCGCGACGGCCGGCTGTACGGCCGCGGGGCCGCCGACGACAAGGCCGGGATCATGGTCCACGTGGCCGCCCTCCGGGCCGCGGCGGCGCTGCGGGGCGCAGGAGCGGGGGTGGGGGTGACCGTGTTCGTCGAGGGCGAGGAGGAGGCGGGGTCGCCCGGCTTCCGGGCCTTCCTCGAGGCCCACCGGGACCGTCTGGCCGCCGACGTGATCGTCATCGCCGACTCCGCCAACTGGGAGGTCGGCGTGCCGGCCCTGACCACGAGCCTGCGGGGGATGGTGGGTGCGGTCGTGGAGGTGTCCGTCCTCGAGCACGCCGTGCACTCCGGCATCTTCGGCGGGCCCGTCCTCGACGCCCCCACCCTCCTCTCGCGGCTGATCGCCACGCTGCACGACGAGGACGGGGCCGTCGCCGTCGAGGGGTTGCACGGCGAGGACAGCACCGGCCCGGTCTACGACGAGGACCGGTTCCGGGCCGACGCGGCCGTGCTCGACGGCGTGCGGCTGGCCGGCCGGGGCTCGCTCGCCTCACGCCTGTGGACGCGGCCGGCCCTGTCCGTCACCGGCATGGACGTGACACCCGTGGACGTCGCGTCCAACACCATCGCCCCCTCGGCTCGCGCCAGGCTGAGCCTGCGCGTGGCGCCCGGCCAGGATCCGCGGGAGGCAGCGGAGGCACTGCGCCGCCACGTCGAGGCCCACGCGCCGTTCGGCGCCCGGGTGCGTTGCACGGTGGAGGAGACCGGCCGGTCCTTCCGGACCGACACCGGGTCCGAGGCCGCCCGCACCGCCCTCTGGGCCCTGGGAGAGGCCTGGGGGCGCCCCGCCGTCGAGACCGGGATCGGCGGATCCATCCCCTTCGTCGCCGACCTGACCGACGCCTTCCCGCAGGCCGACATCCTCATCACGGGCGTGGAGGACCCGGACACCCGGGCGCACGGCCCGAACGAGTCGCTGCACCTCGGGGACTTCGAGCTCGCCGTGGTGGCGGAGACGCTGCTCCTTCTGGCCCTCGACGCGGCGGGCCGCGGCTCCGGGAACGTGTCCGGGCATGACGCCCCGGACGGCTCCGGGATCGACCCGGGCGGCTCGTCGGGCGACAATGAGGTCCTCACCGGGGAATGAACCCGGCCCGTCCGTCGTTGTGCCCCCTGGTAGACCACCGCCGGCCCGACGCCGCGCGGTCCCCATCCACAGAAAGTGAGCATCATGAGCGTCACGACCGAGAACGGCGCCGCAGTGGACGGCCTCCCGACCCACGGCGTCGACCTGACCGATGTCGCGTCCGAGAAGGTCCGCGCGCTGCTCGAGCAGGAGGGACGCACCGACCTCCGTCTGCGCGTGGCCGTGCAGCCCGGCGGTTGCTCCGGCCTCATCTACCAGCTGTACTTCGACGAGCGCATCCTGGACGGCGACGCCGTGCGCGACTTCAACGGCGTCGAGGTCGTGGTCGACAAGATGAGCGTGCCCTATCTCGAGGGCTCGACCATCGACTTCGAGGACTCCATCTCCAAGCAGGGGTTCTCGATCGACAACCCCAACGCGGGGGGATCCTGCGCCTGCGGCGACTCCTTCCACTGAGCCGCCCCGCACCCCGCCCCGAGAGGCCCGCTGTCCCGCCGGACAGCGGGCCTCTCGGCGTTCCGCGGCCATCGGCCAGGACCGTCCCCGGGCCCGCCGCCAGGCCGTCGGATCCGCCCGTCAGGAGGCCCTGACCGCCCCCGGAGGACGCCGCGCGGACGCTGACACTGTGTCACCAGATGTCACCGAGTAGGGGTAAGCTCGGAGGGAAACATTCCACATGACTGTGTCCGGGCTCTCGGTACCAGGGCCTCCGGCGCGCAGACGACGAGCACGACAAGAAGAGGAAGGGCCGTCTGTGAGTTCGCACACACGAACCGTCAGCCGCCGCCGCACGGCAATGGTGTCTGCGGTAGCAGTCCTGGCAGCAACCGCGCTGACGGGTTGTTCGGAAGAAGCGAAGCTCGGGTGGATGCCCACCGAGCGGGGCACCACCGACAATGCCGACATGATCCTGGACCTGTGGATCGGTTCCTGGATCGCGGCCCTCGTCGTGGGCCTCATCACCTGGGGTCTGATGCTCTGGTGCATGATCGCCTACCGCCGCCGCCGGTACGAGACGGGCTATCCGCGCCAGGTGGCCTACCACGCGCCCCTCGAGGTCTTCTACACGGTCGTCCCGGTCGTCATGATCCTCTCCCTGTTCTTCTTCACCGAGCGCGCCCAGTCCCAGATCGCCGAGCCGCACGACAACCCGGACGTCACCGTCCAGGTCTACGGCAAGCAGTGGGCGTGGGACTTCAACTACGTCAGCGACGACGTCTGGGACACGGGCATCCAGGCCCACCTCGACGGCGAGGAGGGCGCCCCCGAGCGCGTCCCCACCCTGTACCTGCCCGTCGACAGCGACGTCGAGCTGCAGGTCACCTCGCGCGACGTGATCCACTCGTTCTGGGTCCCCGCCTTCCTCGAGAAGGCCGACATGTTCCCCGGACGCACCAACCTCATCAGCATCACCACGGGTCGCGAGGGCTCCTACTACGGCAAGTGCGCCGAGCTGTGCGGGGAGTACCACTCCGAGATGCTGTTCAACGTCAACGTGGTCAGCCAGGCCGAGTACGACGCCCACATCCAGTCCCTGCGCGAGGCCGGCCAGACCGGGCAGCTCGGCGAGGAGTACAGCCGCGACTCCTACCCGGGCACCGCGGACCAGCACGACGAGACCTTTAACAACTAAGGAGTACCGGTGTCCACACTCGAGTATTCACGGGACGAGGCCGCCACAGTCGCTCCGCGCGTGGTGCCCCGGTCCAAGGGCCGGTTGGTCGTCAACTGGCTCACCACCACCGACCACAAGACGATCGGGTACATGTACCTGATCACCTCCTTCCTCTTCTTCTGCATCGCCGGCGTGATGGCCCTGCTGATCCGCGCCGAGCTCTTCGAGCCCGGCATGCAGATCCTGGAGACCAAGGAGCAGTACAACCAGCTGTTCACGATGCACGGCACGCTGATGCTGCTGATGTTCGGGACACCCCTGTTCGTCGGCTTCGCCAACGTCATCGTCCCGCTGCAGATCGGCGCCCCGGACGTGGCGTTCCCGCGGCTCAACGCCCTGGCGTTCTGGTTCTTCCTCTTCGGCTCCCTCATCGCCACGGCCGGCTTCATCACCCCGCAGGGCGCGGCGTCCTTCGGCTGGTTCGCCTACACCCCGCTGAGCAACGCCTCGTTCTCGCCGGGGCTCGGCGGCGACCTGTGGGTCTTCGGCCTGGCGCTGTCCGGGTTCGGCACCATCATGGGTGGCGTCAACTTCATCACCACGATCCTGGCGATGCGCGCCCCGGGCATGACGGTGTGGCGGATGGGCCTGTTCACCTGGAACATCCTCATCACGTCCCTGCTGATCATCATCGCCTTCCCGCCCCTGGCCGCGGCCCTCTTCGCCCTGGGCATGGACCGCACCCTCGGCGGGCACATCTTCGACCCCGCCAACGGGGGAGCGGTGTTGTGGCAGCACCTCTTCTGGTTCTTCGGGCACCCCGAGGTGTACATCCTGGCCCTGCCGTTCTTCGGGATCGTCTCCGAGGTCGTCCCGGTCTTCTCCCGCAAGCCGATCTTCGGCTACAAGGGTCTGGTCTTCGCCACCATCGCCATCGGCGCCCTGTCCGTGACCGTGTGGGCGCACCACATGTACGTCACCGGCGCCGTCATGCTGAGCTTCTTCGCGTTCATGACGATGATGATCGCGGTGCCCACCGGCGTGAAGTTCTTCAACTGGATCGGCACGATGTGGCAGGGTTCGATCACCTTCGAGACCCCCATGCTGTGGGTGCTGGGCTTCCTGTTCACCTTCCTGTTCGGCGGGCTGACCGGCATCATCCTGGCGACGCCGCCGCTGGACTTCCACGTCTCCGACTCCTACTTCGTGGTCGCCCACTTCCACTACGTGGTCTTCGGCACCGTGGTCTTCGGGATGTTCGCCGGCTTCTACTTCTGGTGGCCGAAGTTCACCGGCAAGATGCTCAACGAGCGGATCGGCAAGATCCACTTCTGGCTGCTGTTCCTGGGCTTCCACATGACGTTCCTCATCCAGCACTGGCTGGGCGTGGACGGGATGCCCCGCCGCTACGCCGACTACCTGCCCGAGGACGGCTTCACCTGGATGAACCAGATCTCCACGGTCGGATCGATGCTCCTCGGGGTGTCGATGATCCCGTGGTTCTGGAACGTCTACACGACCCACCGCAACGGCAAGAAGGTCGAGGTCGACGACCCTTGGGGCTTCGGCGGATCCCTGGAGTGGGCGACGTCCTGCCCGCCGCCGCGGCACAACTTCACCTCGCTGCCGCGGATCCGGTCCGAACGCCCCGCGCTGGACCTGCACCACCCGGAGCTCGCCGCGGAGTCCCCGCAGCAGTCCCCGGTCGACGACGCCGCCATCGCCACGCGGAAGGGCTGAGCATGAAACTGTCCATCAAGCTGTTCATCCTCCTCGGGGTCTTCGGCCTCGTGTGTGCCGTGGTCTACGGCTTCCTGACCCGCTTCGACGAGCTCGTGGGGTTCCCCGGACTGCTGGCCGTGGCCGCCATGTCCTTCATGCTGGCGGTCTACCTCTGGCTGGTCGACCGCCACACGGGCGGCGTCCTCCCGGAGGACAAGCTGGACGGGGAGATCGTGGAGTCGGCCGGCGAGTACGGTCACTTCTCCCCGTGGAGCTGGTGGCCGCTGCTCCTCGGCCTCGGCTGCGCCCTGGCCTTCGTGAGCATGGCCATCGACTGGTGGCTGCTGATGCTCGCCGGTCCGGTCGCGGTCCTCGGACTGCTGGGTCTCATCTTCGAGCACTCCCGCGGGGACCACGCGCACTGACGACCTCGAAGAGGCCCCGGACACCACCACGGTGTCCGGGGCCTCTCCCGTTCGCGGGCCGGCGGCCGTGGCGGCCTCCGCGCCGGCGTCTGCAGTGCCTCGCCGGCGACGGGTGGACCCGATGGCGGCGGTTGCTGTCTCCGCACGCCGCAGCTTCGACGGCACATCCACCGTCCACCCGGCCGGACTGGAGACGATCCCGCTCAAGGCCTGGCCACCGCCGCCGTCGAGGGCCTGGCTCCTGCTGCTCCAGGCCCACGCCATCAACATCGAGGACACCTCGCTGTGGCTCTTGTCCGATGCCGCCGCCGGACGAGGGAAAGTCTCACGGACCCGACGCCCCGCAGGGAGATCGGCTGACCGCGGACAGGGAGATCACCCGACCCCCACAGGGACGCCCCGCTGGCCGCTGGCAGGGAGATCACCTGACCGCCCCCCGGGAAGTCCCGCTGACCGTTGACAGCTGCACGGCCGGCCGGGTCCTGGAGTCCGTGTCAACGTCGTTGACAGTTCCCGGAGGCGACAGCAATCGATGGGGCGCTCGAGAACTGGCGGGGCGGCCCGCCCGATGACCGCCCAGGCCGGTGCGTGGGCTGCTGCCGGTGTCGGCCGGCACCCGGTTCACCCTCCAGTGCACCCCCGTCTCCGCTGTGCCGGCCACGCTCCGGGCCCAGAGCGTCCAGGGATGGCTCGGCTACCCACGATGCCGAGCTGCTCACGAGCCGTGAAAGCGCGCGGAACAGCCCGTACGCGGCGGCAGACGGGCAGGGCCCCGGAAGGATCGCTCCTTCCGGGGCCCTGCCCGTCTGCGCGCGACTCAGCGGACGAGCTCCCGGCCCTGGGGGCCCCCGGCCGACGCCTCGACCTCGTGGTGGTGGTGGGACGCCTCGAGCTCCGCCGGCGTCACGGGTGCCACTCGGTCCTCGAAGAAGACCCGGCTGATGCGGGCTCGCAGCTTCTCCGCACCCGTGATCTTGCCCTTGCCGTTCGGCTGCGGAGGCTGGACCTGCCGGTCGTGGAAGGCGACCAGACGGTACCGCTTGTACTCGTCGAGCGGCTCGTGCACCTCGATGAACTCGCCGTGGGGCAGCTGCTGGACACGACCGGTCTCACGGCCGTGCAGGACAATCTCACGGTCCTTGCGCTGCAGCGACAGGCAGACCCGCCGGGTGATCACGAACGCCAGGATGGGTGCGAGGAAGTACGCGGCCCGCAACCAGTAGATGACGTCGTTGAGCGACACCAGGAAGTGGGTCGCGATGAGGTCCCCACTGGCCGCGACGAGCATGACCGTGTAGAAGGCGACACCCGCCGCACCCATCGCGGTCCGGAAGGGCGCGTTGCGGGGACGGTCGAGGATGTGGTGCTCCCGGTCGTCCTTCGTCACCCAGCGCTCGATCCACGGCCACGCGGCCATGAGCCCGAAGAGCACCATGATCGGCATCATCGGCAGCAGCACGTTCATGGGGATCGCCATGCCCCAGAAGGTCCACTCCCAGTTGAACGGCCAGGTGCCGGGCATGAGGCGGACGGCGCCGTCGGTGAAGCCCATGTACCAGTCCGGTTGGGAGCCGGCCTGCACCGGGGAGGGGTCGTAGGGGCCGTAGTTCCAGATCGCGTTGATCGTGGTGGTGGCCGCCATCAGAGACATGATGCCAAAGACGATGCAGAAGAAGCCGCCGCCCTTGGCCGCGAAGATGGGCCCGATGGGCACACCCACGACGTTCTGCTCGGTGCGGCCGGGACCGGGGTACTGGGTGTGCTTGTGCACGACGACCAGAATCAGGTGCACCACGATCAGGCCGAGGATCGCCGCGGGAATCAGCAGCACGTGGATGATGTAGAGCCGCGCGATGATGTCGTGACCGGGGAACTCGCCCCCGAACAGGAACATCGACAGATAGGCGCCGACGATCGGGATGGCCTTGAGGATCGCGTCGGCGATGCGCAGGCCGTTGCCGGAGAGGACGTCGTCCGGGAGGGAGTACCCGGAGAAGCCTGCGACGATGGCCAGCAGGAAGAGACCCACGCCGATGAGCCAGTTCAGCTCACGCGGGCGGCGGAACGCGCCGGTGAAGAACACCCGGAGCATGTGCACCGCGATGGCCGCCGCGAACACGAGCGCCGACCAGTGGTGGATCTGGCGCAGGAACAGCCCGCCGCGGATGTCGAAGGAGATGTCGAGCGAGGACGCGTAGGCCGCGGACATCTCGACGCCACGCATCGGGACGTAGGAGCCCTCGTACTCCAGGGCGGCCATCGACGGCTCGAACCAGAGCGCGAGGAACGTGCCCGAGAGCAGGAGGATGACGAAGGTGTAGAGCGCGACCTCGCCGAGCATGAAGGACCAGTGGTCCGGGAAGATCTTCCGGCCGAACTCCTTGACGAGCGGCGACAGTCCCAGACGGGTGTCGGCGAAGTTCGCGATCCGGCCGGCACCGGTCTGCGGCTTGTACTGGTAGTCAGTGGACGTGGACATCAGTTCGCCTCACCCTGCATTTCTTCGACGTGGGTACCCCGCTGGGAGTAGGTCGGTCCGACCGGCTCGTGGAAGTCGCTGCGGGCGACGAGGTAGCCCTCGTCGTCCACGGAGATCGGCAGCTGGGGGAGGGGCCGGGCAGCCGGCCCGAAGATGACCTCGCACTCGTTGGCGAGGTCGAACGTGGACTGGTGGCACGGGCACAGCAGGTGGTGCGTCTGCTGCTCGTAGAGGGCCACCGGGCAGCCGACGTGGGTGCAGACCTTCGAGTAGGCGAAGATGCCGTCGACGTTCCAGTCGGCCTTCTCCGGGGAGACGTTGACGGTCTCCGGGTCGAGACGCATGAGCAGCACGACGGCCTTGGCCTTCTCGTCCAGGTAGCCCTCGTTGTGCCCGATGGCGCTCAGGTTCTCCGGGACGACGTGGAAGGTGGATCCGAGCGTGACGTCGGAGGCCTTGATGGGCGTGCCGGAGGGGTCGCGCACCAGTCGGACGCCGTCGTCCCACAGGGTGTGCTTGAGGACGTCGAGGTCGGTCGGGCCGAGGTCCTTGAGCAGACCGACGAAGGGGAGGGGAGCGAGGACCGCCGCGCCGATGAGGGTGTTGCGCAGCAGCGGACGCCGCCTGATGCCCGACTCGTCGTAGATCGTGGCCAGGATGCTCTGCGCCTCCGCGCGCTGCTCCTCGGTGCGGATCTCGTGCCGGCTCTGGACCAGTTCGTGGCCCGGCATCAGCGTCCGTGCCCAGTGCACGATGCCCAGCCCGATGCCGAACATGGCCAGGGCGATCCCGAGGCCGAGCAGCAGGTTCTGGAGCTGCAGGCGCTGTGTGGGAGCGGTGTTCGTCACGTCGTAGATCGGCCCCTCGACCCGGACGCCGAAGTAGCCCACGAAGAACAGGACGGAACCGAGGATCGAGATCAGGAACAGCAGGGCGATCTGCCGTTCCGCGCGCTTGGCGGCCTTGGAGTCGACGTCCGTCAGGCGTGGACGGTGCGGAGGCAGTCCGGGGTCGGGAAAACGCTCCATTGCCGTGGTGCCCGTGGTGGCAACGGATCCCGACTGGTGGGGAGTGCCGTCACTGTGGCTTCCCATGTGGTCCCTCATCCTTCTCTTGGTGCAGTTGATCGTAGCTTGGGGGGCCGACATCCGCTGCCGGCACGGGCGTCAGGCGGAACGCGACGTGATCCAGACGGTGAACCCGATGATGACGGCCAGTCCGACGGTCCAGACGAACAGGCCCTCGGAGACCGGGCCCAGGGCTCCGAGGCCGAACCCGCCGGGGTTGGGGCTCTGCTCGAGCGTCTTCAGGTAGGTGATGACGTCGCGCTTCTCCTCGGGGGTGATGTTCGCGTCGTTGAAGACGGGCATGTTCTGCGGGCCCGTCTGCATGGCCTCGTAGATGTGCTTCTCGGACACGTCCATCACCGTGGGCGCGAACTTGCCGCGGGTCAGCGCGCCGCCGGCGCCGGCGGCGTTGTGGCACATGGCGCAGTTGGCGAGGAATACCTTCGCTCCGTTGGCGGCGTTGCCCTCGGCGACGTCGAGGTACTGCTCCTCGGGGACCGACGGGCCCGCGCCGAAGGTGGCCACGTAGCCGGCGAGCTGGCGGACCTGCTCGTCGTCGAACTGGGGGGCCTTCTGCTGGGCCTGCGGTCCGTTGGCCTGCATGGGCATGCGCCCCGTGCCGACCTGGAAGTCGACGGCGGCGGCACCGACGCCCACCAGCGACGGGCCGGACGGGGTCCCCGCCGCGTCGAGACCGTGGCAGGTGGAACAGTTCGCGATGAACAGCTTCTCGCCCTCCTCGATGTCCTGCGCGCTGTAGGACTCGGTCTGGGCCTTGGCCTCATTGGTGGTTGTGGCGACTGCGTAGAGCCCACCGGTGAGGAGCAGGGCCAGGACCATCAGTGCGAGGACTGCGAGGGGGTGGCGCCGCTGTTGCGAAAGTGCCTTCACGTCAAACGTTCCTTTAACTCGGTGCTGCGGTGGTTTGTTCGGTGCGTCCCCGGGACGGCACGACCTACTTGAGGAAGTAGATCACCAGGAAGAGGACGATCCAGACGACGTCCACGAAGTGCCAGTAGTAGGACACGACGATGGCCGAGGTGGCCTCGAAGTGGCCGAAGCGTTTGGCGACGAACGCGCGGCCCATGATGAACAGGAACGCGATGAGGCCGCCGGTCACGTGCAGCGCGTGGAAGCCCGTGGTGATGTAGAAGGCGGAGCCGTAGGCGTGGGCCGGGATGCTGATGCCGTGGGCGACCAGCTCGGCGTACTCGAAGGCCTGCACGGCCACGAAGATCGCGCCCATGATGAAGGTCAGCGCGAACCACTCGACCATGCCCCAGCGGGTGAACTGGAGGATCCCGCCGGTGCGGCGCGGCTGGAGCCGCTCCGCGGCGAAGACGCCGAACTGACAGGTCACGGAGCTGGAGACCAGGATGATGGTGTTCACGAGGGCCAGCGGCACATTCAGCTTGGCGGACTCCTCCGCCCAGAGCTCCGGAGAGGTGGCACGCAGGGTGAAGTACATGGCGAAGAGGCCGGCGAAGAACATCACCTCGGAGGCGAGCCACACGATGGTGCCCACGGACGTGAGGTTGGGTCGGTTGAGAGACCCGCCTACCGGCTTGGCTGGGGTATGGGTTGCAGTCGTCACAGAGACATTATGTCGACAAAACTCCCGCCGGACCAACCAGGGGCGGGTCGGGCGGTTCGCGTGTCACCGCCGCCCCGACCGGGGGTGACGACGACGTCCGGCTCGTCACCCCCACGGGCGGCGCCCCGGCCGCGGCGCCCCGCACGCTCCGGCCGGGACGATGGTCCGCGTGACACCGGGACCGGCGGTCCCGACGGGCGTGTTCCGGGGCCCGTCCGGGCGGACGATACGATCAGGATCGTGAACACGACGACTCCGCCGACCGCGCCGCCCTACGCGTGGCCAGACCTCATCACCACCCTGATCGACGGGAGCGACCTCCGCCGGGAGCAGGCCTGGTGGGCCATGGACCAGATCATGTCGGGGGAGGTGCCGGACGTCGTCGTCGCGGGCTTCCTGGTGGCGCTGCGCGCCAAGGGGGAGACCGTCGAGGAGCTGACCGGCCTCGCGGACGCCATGGTCGGCCACGCCCGCCCGGTGGACATCCCCGGACCGGCCGTGGACATCGTCGGCACGGGGGGCGACCGGCTCGCGAGCGTGAACATCTCGACGATGGCGGCGCTCGTGTGCGCCGGCGCCGGGGCCAAGGTCGTCAAGCACGGCAACCGCGCGTCCTCCTCGAAGTCCGGCTCCGCGGACGTCCTGGAGGCCCTCGGGGTCAGACTGGACCTGCCGGTCGAGATGGTCGAGTCGGCCGCCCGTGAGGTGGGCATCACGTTCTTGTTCGCGCAGACGTTCCACCCCTCGATGCGTTTCGCCGCGGCGGCGCGCAAGCAGCTGGGTGTGGCGACGGCGTTCAACGTGCTGGGCCCGCTCACCAATCCCGCCCGGCCCGGGTCCTCGGCGATCGGCGTGGCCGACCGCCGGCTGGCGCCGCTGATCGCCGGCGTCTTCGCGGCGCGCGGCGACCGGGCCCTGGTCTTCCGCGGCGGCGACGGGCTGGACGAGCTCACCGTCACCGCGCCCTCCGAGATCTGGGAGGTGCGCGAGGGCCGGGTCGAGCACCACGACTTCGACCCCTCGGACCTCGGGATGCCCCGAGCGACCGTCGAGGACCTGCGCGGTCAGGACGCGCGGTACAACGCCCAGGTCGTGGAGCGCGTCCTGGCGGGGGAGACGGGCCCCGTCCGCGACGCCGTCGTGCTCAACGCCGCCGCAGGCCTCGTCGCCCTGGACCCCTCGGCCGGCGCGCCGTTCTTCGAGCGGATGACCGAGGCCGTCCGACGCGCCGAGGAGTCGATCGACAGCGGGGCGGCGCGCGCCGTCCTCGACCGCTGGGTTGCCCACACGACCCGCTGAGCGTCCGCACGACGACGACGGAGGCCGGCGAGCTGCGCGCTCACCGGCCTCCGGCCGTCGGCGGGCCCGGCCCGGGCCCGTGGATCACTCGATGCCGAGCGAGAACGCGGCGTCGAGGTCGTGCCTGCTGTAGGTCCGGAACGCGATGTTGGTGTTGGTGGCCACCACGCCCTCGACCTTGGAGAGGCGGTCGGCGATGACGTCGGCGAGGTCCTCGTGCCGGTGCACCCGCACCATCGCGATCAGGTCCCACTCGCCGGTCACGGAGTACACCTCACTGATGCCGGGGATGTCGGAGATCTGCTCGGCCACCTCGGGGATGCGGTCGGCGGTGGTCTTGACGAGGACGATGGCGGTGAGCATGGAGCACCTTTCGGGACGGGACCGGCGCGGCCGGCGGAACGGAGGGGTCGGAGGGGCTGCTCAGGCTGGACGCCGGCTCCGGGGCCTGCGCACGAGGACCGCTACGGCCCGGGGGACGAGCAGCAGGACGCCGAGCACCCCGAGCGTGACCAGCACGAAGCTGGGCGCGGTGCCCTGGCCGGTGAGCACGCGCAGCCCCATGCCCACGGCCACCGTGGTCGGCCACAGCGCGAGACCGCGCACCGGCGACCACGGATCCCGGGCGAGGCGCCAGACGGCCCAGCCGACCACCAGCCCCGCAAGGAACGGCCACGCCGTCTCCAGGACACCCACGACCCCCAGCGAGTGGGTCCTGCGCCCGGCGGCCGCGAACAGCAGGACGACGAACACGTCCAGCGCGAGCACCGCGGGCCACGCGCCGGAGACGGCGGTCCGCGCCACGGGCGGGGGATCGACGGGGGCAGAGGTGCGCATGCCCGCAGTCTAGTGGGCCGATGAAGCCGGTTGCGCGCAAGCGCAGGGCTTCCGGTTTCGATTCAGACTTGAAGGTATGCGGAGCCGAAAGCCTCATGTTTCAGGTCATGATCGAGGGCGGCGGCTCCGGGGTCCGAGTCCGGACCTGACGGGTCGTCGGGTGTGTGGCCTGTGGCCAGGACCGGCTCACCGGTAGGCTGACGCCGTGCGGAAACTGACCTTCGGGATGAACGTGAGTCTGGACGGCTACATCGCCGCGTCCGGCGACGACATCGGCTGGAGCGTGCCGAGCGAAGAGCTGTTCCAGTGGTGGTCCGACCGGGTGGGCGCGACGGGTGTGGCGCTGTACGGGCGCAAGCTGTGGGAGACGATGAGCACCTACTGGCCGACCGCCGGCCAGCAGCCCGGCGTCACACCGGCGGAGATCGAGTTCGCCCGCCGCTGGCAGGCCATGCCCAAGGTGGTGTTCTCCTCGACGATCAGTTCGGTGGACTGGAACACCCGCCTGGTCACCGGCGACGCGGTTGCCGAGATCACCCGGCTCAAGGCCGAGGACGGCGGGCCCATGGACATCGGCGGCGCCACGCTCGCCGCGGCGGCCATGCGGGCCGGTCTGATCGACGAGTACGTGTTGGCCACCGCACCGGTCCTGGTGGGCCGCGGCACGCCGTTTTTCCCAGCCCTGGACAACTGGGTGAACCTGGAACTGGTGGAGACCCGGACGTTCCCCGGCGGCGTGGTCCTGACCAGGTACGAGACCAAGCGCTGAGCCGCCGACGTCGGATCGGGGCGGGACTGAGAGTCGTCCATCTGCATCGGAACCCCCTAGACCCCGGTTGCAGCCAGTGATTCACTGTTGCATCCGGCGAGACACCAGGCGTGCCTGTGCATGTCATCGGCGCAGGTCAACGGCGCGTCGCCGAGACCGCGCCACGTGCGCCGATCCCGCCGTCGGCGCACGACGTCAGTGGCCCACCAAGACGCCGTACTGCCGCGTTCCCTCAGGTCAACGGCACTGTCGTGGCTGTCGGCGGGGCAGTGGAGCGCCGTGCATGGTTGATCCGTCGGACCGGGACGCAGACCGCTGATGGGGAAATGCGTTATCCGGTTCTTCAGTGATCGCAGGTCACGGCAGCCACAGACTGGCTGGGCGCCACGCACCTCTGCCGGGCGGTCGAGCTGACCGGCGCAACCGCCTCCGGTCCGACGACGCGTAAGCCTTATAACGATGCCACTTCAATTGGGGAACGGTTCGACTTCACTTGGGGTATGCACGTTGCACTCCGGGACCGGCCGCACCCAGCCTGGTTGTGTATGCAAATCCGAAGGTTACTGGGCGTTTCACGGCGAGTTGCCCGGTGCCCGATTGATGGGGGTAGACATGCGCGAACGTACTAAAGGACTGATGGGCGCGGCTTTGGGTGTCGGCGCTCTGACACTGGCCGGCTCCGTGCCGGCGCATGCCGCAGGCGCCGTCACCGAAGGGTCCCAGGCGTACCAGACTGACATTTGCTACGACGACTTCCTAGGCAATGAGATCTGCACCACGATGGAGGGCCGACAGTTGCAGGTGGTACTGCCCAACGGGCGGCAGCTGAACCGGGACAAGGGCACTGTTGTCTCCGAGGGGTACACCTGGGAGGGGACCCATTACACGGTAGAGAGTTCCTACAACTCCTTCACCGTTTACGAGGAGTACACCAGTCCGTGGGATTTCGACGATCAGGTGACCCGTGTCGACACCGCCAGGACGACCAGCGACGCCACCGGGGAGACCTGCGAGTCGACGCAGACATTCGTCGTGGTGGACGGCCAGGAGCGCAACTTCCGTACCGACGTCGTCTGCTACTGAGGCAGCCGTATTCAGCCGGTCGTCGCCACAGTGTGCTGTTGATTTGAGCGTAGCTGTTCTTCGAAGACCTCGGCCGGGGTGTGCCAATCGAGAATGCCTCGGGGCCGGCTGAGGGGAGCAGGGCCCGGGGACCAGGCGCACCGAGGGCGGGTTGAAGGTGTAGCGGTACAGTCGTGGCCGGTATGTCACCTGGACGGGGCGTGTGCCGTCATGGCGGCGCGGTGGTGCCCACATTTTGCCCACACTCCCTGGATCTTTCCCCGTGCCCATGTGGGCACGGGGCCAGTGCCTCAACCACGGTCATGGGATGTCAGGAGTTCGTGTCACCGGGGCCGTTGGCGCTTCATGTCGATGTAGTCGGACATGGGCGTGGCGGATAGGGCGGCGTGGCGGGCGATGATGCCGGGGCTGTAGCCGAGGGTGTCGATGAGGGTGCGTGCGTCGACTTCATGGGTGAGGTCGCGGAGTGTGGCGTTGCGGGCCCGTTGGGCGTCGATGCCGAGGACTTTGAGCCTGCGCGAAAGTGTGGCCGGGTGCAGGTGCTGGCCGGCCCGGGTGCCGGGGAACAGCCACGGGGTGCCGGTGTTGGCGGTGTTCTGGTTCCCGGGGTTCTGCAGGTGCTGCCAGAGCATGGCGGTCAGTGCCTCGGGGATGGCGGTCGGGGTGGCGCCGAGGGTGAGGAGCATGCCTTGCGGGGTCACCGTGAGGTGTTCCCGGCGGAGCATGACGATCTTGTTCAGCGGGTGGGCCCACAGCAGAAGGATCAGCCCGGCCAGGCGGGTCGAGCCGGTGACGTGGCGGTGTTCAAGGCAGTTCCGGACGAGCTCGAGACGCTCGGTGTGGGTGATCATGGGCGTGCTCTGGGCATTGCGGAAGGCCACGTCGATTACCCCGGTGCGGCGGCCCTGCTGGTGGTTGAGCCAGCGGACGAAGGTGCGGATCTGCTTGCGGGTGCTGGGGTCGTGACTGAGGTAGTCGTCGATGTGGAGCTGCTGGAGTTCCTCCGCGAGGGTGTGGTGGTGTTCTTGGAGCCAGATGAGGAACTTCCCGGCTTCGGTGATCTCCTGCTTGGCCGCGTGGGTGCTGGTCTCGAGGTCGGCGTCCGGATTGGTTGCCTGGGCGCGGATGCGCTCGAGGTGGTGCCAGGTGGCGAAGCGTTCGATGAGGTCGGCCGTGCCGTCCTCGGGGAGCTCTGTGATCCTGGTCGCGAGCCAGTGTTCGAAGCGTGCGAGGGTCTCGTTGCCGCGGGCGGGCATCATGCGGTGGTGGACGACCAGCGCGCGCAGGTGTTCGACCGCGGTCGAGCGGGGTAGACGGTCGAAAGCTTCGTGGGTGAGCGCCAGTTTGCGGGCGCCGATGGCTTCCAGCAGTGCCCTGGCCCGGGTGCCCGGGCGCATGTAGGTGTAGACGCTCTCGGGGCGCTGGGTTCCGGCGAACACTTTGATGAGCCGGTGCAGGCGGAGGTCGTCGCCGGGGTTGAGCACGGCGGTGAGGTCGTCGGTGAGGGCGCAACGGATGCAGAGGCCGGCGCGGAATCTCTCGGCTTCGCGGTGGCAGCCGGTGCAGGTCAGGGCGGTGGTGATGCCGGCGCAGTCACGGCAGAGGGGCTCTCGGCCGGGGGAGCGGCCGGGGAGCATGCGGTGTTCCCGGCAGTGCGGGCAGGTGCCGTAGGTGTGGGTGGCCTCGGTGAAGCAGGCCCCGCAGACGGCTCCGTCGGGCCAGTGGACGCGGATCTTGGCGACCTGCTGGTGGCAACGGTCGCAGGCATGCTGACCGGCCGAGCGGGGTCGGCCGCGCTTCTTCCGGGGGGCGAGGTCGGTGAGTGTGGGTGGGCGGACGGATCCGTTCCCGCCGGTGGCCGGGCGCCCAGGGTCAGTCATCGTCGTCGATGATCCGGGCGCGCACGGGGCGGTAGTCGCGCAGGTCGGGGAGGTTCTCGCCGGTGGCCGTGCGGCGTTGCCGGACGGTTTTGGCGTCGGTGGCCGTGTAGGTGATCAGGTCGTTGGGCGTGACCTCGAGGGCGTCGCAGAGGGCGACCAGGACCTTGAAGGAGATCCGCTCGGGCTGCTGGGTCACGATGCGCCAGACGGCGTTGGCGGTGAGGGTGATGCCGCGCTCGTGCAGCAGCTCGGCGAGGTCCTTGGCGGTGTGCACGCCCCGGCGTGCCATGACCTCGCGGACCCGCCAGGTGTAGGTGATCTCGCGTCGGCTCATGGGTCTCTCCTGGGTGCGGGCAGCCCGAGGGCCGCCTGGATGGTGCGGTCGTGGGCCCGTTCCAAGGCCAGGCGCTGGTAGTCGGGGGAGGGCAGGGAGTAGATCGAGGTCGTCGCGGCGTGCTCGTGGCCCAGCTGGAGTTGGACGAAGGTGACGTCGAAGCCCGCCCCGGTGATCAGCTGCGTCGCGTAGGAGCGGCGGAAGGAGTGCAGGTCGAGCCCGGGCGGGAAGCCCAGCTCGTCGACGAAGCCGCGCAGCCGCCCGAGCAGGTGGGACTCGCCGACGATGGCCCCGCTGCTGGTGGGGAAGAGATCGCTCACTGGGCGCCCGTAGCGGGGCAGCCCGTTGCGGATCCAGTCCTGGATCATCTGCGCCGACCACGGCCAGACGGTCAGCACGGAACGGACCTTCTTCGCCGAGCCGCGGTGGGGCTTGCCCCAGCGCACGCGCAGCACCCCGTGCTCACCCAGATAGGGCGCCCGGCTGTTGGACGAGAAGTCCACCACCTGCAGGTGCCGCAGCTCGTTGGCGCGCAAGCCCCAGCTGTAGGCCGTCTTGAACGCGATCGCGTCCCGCCAGGCGGCCACCGCGCCCTTGCGGCCGGAGTCCAGGATCCGTTCGACCTCCAGATCGGCCAGGTCGAATAACGCCTGCAGCTCGGCCTGGGTGAAAGGCCGTTTGGCCGGGCGCGCCTCGGTGGGCTGGGCGTGGGTGAGGCGATTGAGCTCGGTCACGACCTGGCCGAAGACCTGCCCGAACGACCTCGCGCTCTGCTCGCACCAGTCGTAGTGCGGATCGCAGGCGTAGTCGCAGAACAGCTTGATCGCCCCCTGGTAGGAGCGCACCGTCCCGTGGGAGAGGTTGCGCACCGCACGGGCGTGGGAGAAGAAGTCGTCCGCGTCCGCCAGCGTCCATTCCCACGGGTAGCGCCCCGAGAAGTCGATCAGGCTCATCACGACAGCACGCCGGGTCCGGATCGTGGCCGGCGAGAAGTCCTTCGCCCGCTGCTGAGCACCCCATCCGTCCAGGACGCTGGCCAGGAAGACCTCCGGATCGGGGGCCTGCCCACCGAAGGGAGCGAAGAGCACGTTCTCGCCGTCGTGGCCCATGGAGCGTCCTCAGAGTTCGAATCGTGATTGCGATAATCGCACACAAATTGCGTGCAACGCAATAACCGCCCGAGGACGTGCAGGTCAGAAGCCGGATCGACCTGGTCTGCGGAGCTCCTGTCCGCGCCAGGTGCCACACCCGTGCTGACGGTGCGCCAGGGGAATCGGTCCAGGTCAGAAGCCAGTCGGGGGAGCACCAGCACCGTTACCCAAAACTTCACGATGTGCAGAGCGCGCAGATGGAGTCGGTTC